>NZ_JBFBAD010000002.1:28024-204498 GCF_040682075.1 Actinoplanes sp. NPDC051411
GCGGACCGGGGCCACTCGTCATTTTGCTCCGGGGGCCGAGCCCCCGGACGCCCCGCGGTGCGGTGGCTGCGCTTACGGACGATGGTTGCGCTTACGGACGATGGTTGCGCTTTGGTGGGCGGTCGCTCCGCGGCGCGGTCGCTTCGCTCTGCGGTGTGGCTGTGGCGCGGTTGCCTTGCTCGCGGGTGTGGGGTTGGGCGGAGCGGGTTGCTTGCGCGGGAATCGTTTGGGAGTGTGTCTCAATGCTGAAGAAGCTCCTTATCGTCGCTGGGCTCATCGGGGCTGCGGCGTTTGTGATCAAGAAGGTCAAGGCGTCCAGCGATGAGCGGGCGCTGTGGCACGAGGCGACTACGGCGCCCGACCTTCGGTAGGTTTGTGGTCCGGGGGCCCTAGCTCAACTGGCAGAGCACCGCCTTTGCAAGGCGGGGGTTAGGGGTTCAAGTCCCCTGGGCTCCACAAATACGGCCTCTGACCAGGCCAAACGTAAGCGCAAGATCATTGGGCACATGCTGGGCACAACTCAGCGTGTGCCCAGCTTTTTTCTTGCTGCCGTGAGGGCGTCGCCGACGATCCCGCGCTTGCGGTCCTGGCGGGGCCAGAAGTGCACGTAGACGCTGAGGGTGGTCTGTAGTTGGGCGTGTCGCAGTGCCCGCTGGACCTCCTTCGCGTCGACGCCGTTGGCGATCAGCGTCGTGGCGAACCAGTGTCTGAGAGCATGGAAGCCCGCCTGCTTGGGATCTGTCGGCCAGCCCGCCTTGGTCCGCCATTTCACCCACTCGCCCGACCAGGTTCGGTCGGTGAACGGGTTTCCGTGCACCGTGGTGAACAGCAGCGGTACGCGTCGCCGGACCGGAAGGCGCCCGGTGCGATCGAGCATCTCGACTTCCTGAGGCGGGTAGTCCCGTACGTGGCCGCTTAGCGCTTCCTGGACGGTCGGGTCAAGGTCGACGGTTCCCGCCGATCCGGACTTCGGCGCGGTGAGGCAGAAGCCGCCGTACTCCTTCGGCGAGTAACGGAGTTGCTGGACGACGTGAAGTTGCTCGTCTTCGGTGTCGAGACAGCGAGGGCCGTCCTCGAATCCGAGTGCTTCGGAGATCCGCAGACCCGCGCCGCTGCCAAGCCACAGGACTCCGTGATACCGGTCGGGCACGGCCTCGAAGAGCCGAGCCACGTCCCGGTCGTCCGGGACCCACTTCGGTGCTGCACTGAGATCCCGGAAGATCTGTGTGAGTTTGATCGCATCACATGGGTTCTCACCGATCACCTTGTCCCGGACTGCGGCGGCCATGATCGCGTCGAACAACTCGAAGTAGAGCCGCAGGCTCGATTGCGGGGTCCCGTCGGCCAGCTCGGCCGCCAGCCACTTCAAGACGGCCGTCTCGTTGATGCCTCGGATGCCGCCGGGAAAGGCCGGCGCGAGGTGGAGCCGGATGTTCGACTCCACTCGTCGGCGGGTTTCCGGCGACGGCCAGGTGATGACGCGTGGCTCCCGCCATCGCTCTGCGTATGCAGGGAAGGTGAGGTTTCGCTCGGTCTGGGCCACCTGGACTTCCGGGGCGGTTCCCTTCAGGGCGGCCTTGTCGAATTCCTTCGCGTCGGTCTCGCGGTCGAAGTGCTTGTCTCGGCTCTCGCCGTTGGCGTCTACGTATCGGACTCGCCATCGTTTCCCGCGTCCGTGCCGCTTCGAGGGCAGTCGTTCCTTGTTCCGTCCGCGTTCCTTGAGGTACCAGAGATCGTCGATCGGCATGTCAAGCCACCTGATCCCGGAACCAGGCGCGAACATCCGCCGGGTCGTACAGCAGGTGCCGACCGATTTTGGCTGCTGGCGGTCCCTTACGGCGGTGCCGCCACTGGTAAAGGGTGCCGATGGGCGTGTGCAGGAATGCCGCTGTCTCTTCGACGGTCCACAGCTCGTTGCTGACGGGCGCGGGAGCCGTCTCGGTGTTCAGCCGAGTCATGTCCGTGTCTCCTTTGAAGTGGCGAAAGGGGCAACGGATCGAGCCGCGCTTGTCGGCGATCAAGGTAGTTTTTCCTGCGCCGTGCAGGTGTTGTGCTGGTGAACCGTCTATGCGGCCAGGAGGACCGTGTTAGTCCGGGTTCCGGTTTCGTGGGCGAGTTCTTCGCGGCCGGTGCGATGACGCTCGCGTGCCATGGCGGCGGAGGTGTTGGCAAGTAGGGCGTCGCCGGTGGTTTGCCAGCCGACTCCGGCGAAGCCGAGGATGCCGACGATGACGGCCTGGTCCACGATGTCGAGGCCGGACAGCTGGTCAGGGTGGTGGAGGTCGGTGACGCGGCGGTAGTCGACGCGGGCGGCGCGGAGGGCGCCGAAGGTGGTGGAGTAACGGCGGGCTTTGGTGAGGAAGTGTCCGCCGAAGCCGAGCATGTGTGCCCAGCGCCGGAGTCGTTGGTAGGTAACGGTTTCCGGGTCGATAGCCGGTGGGTTGTCAAGGCCAGGTTGACAGTGAATCGGTGTCCGGATGGGGCGACCGAGTCGCCAGCATGCGGCGACGAGACGGGCGATGTGGCCGCCCTGAGGGTTGATCGGCTCGTCGGTGTCCGTGTTGATGCGGGTGGACTGGTAGCCGGTGGCCTCAGTCGATTTGGTGGCGTACTTGGCGAGGTAGGCGGCGGCCTGGGCGTCGGAGACAGCACCGTCTCCGGCCAGGGCCAGGGGCCGGATGTCGACCTGATCGCCCCAGGCGATCGGCCAGCCGTCAGGGCGGTCGGGGTGAGGTGGGCTGGTCTCGGCGGTGACGGTGGCGGCATGCCGGATGGCGTCCTCGAGGTCGGCGACGGAAAGGCCGGCGGGCGGCGGCACAATGGCGTCGAGGTCGTCAGGGTCGATGCCGTCAAGGCGGACCAGGGCGTGGAAGTGGATGGCACCGCGTCGTTGCATCTCGGCGGCCTTGCCAGGCGAGAGCCGCACTGGAGCCTTCATGGTGACCTTGCCGGTGGTCGGTGAGACGACGGGGACGCGGGCGATGCCGCGCCGTTTGCAGAGCCGTTGCAGGTAGCGCAGGGCGTTCTGGGTGGTGCGGTGCCAGAGCTTGCCGGTGAACAGGTTCCAGACGGCTTGGTGGTCGTAGTCGTAGCAGTCGAGACACAGTGGCCGACCGAGGGCGGGATCGTCGTCGGCGTGCCGTACCCAGCAGACAGCCGGAGCATCGTGGGCGCAGGTGCCGACCTGACGGCGGGCGTGACACGGCTCGGGACGGCAGTCGCAGCGCCGCCGGTCGCGGCAGGTGTGCTTTTTGACGTGCCGGGTGTGAACCGTGCCGAACGAGGGTGCGGTGAAGGTGGCGAACACGGCCGGATGCAAGGCCACGGTGTCCGGGATTCCTTTGCCACCAACGATTCCCGCGCGTAGGAGTTGGAACGCGTCGGCCTGGTAGGTGGCGGCACAGGACGGGCAGACCGAGTGGCGCCGGTTGCCGCACGCCTTGTAGATCGCAGCGTCGGGCATGGCGTCGGTGTGCCGGGTGTCGAGGACACGGCCGGTGCCCGCTTCGACGGTCGACAGAGTGCCGGACAGCCGGATGGGGCGGGTGCAGCCTGCGGCAGCGGAGACGTGGTGGAGCCAGCTGTAGTAGTCGGGCTGTGATGCCCGGGTGAGGGCGGTGCCGGGGGCGGACCACTCGGCCGCTGGTGGCCTCCAAGCCGGGGCCGAGTGATCCGGGTCTGTGGGTCCGGTGCCCCCCGTACCGATCATGAAGGAGGCAAGATCGGGCCGGGGGACGCCAGGCTGAGGTCAGCGGGCACAGGCGTGCTCCGCGTCACTCTGCGGTGTTGCGGTGCGCTCAGGGATGAGCGCGTTGGGGTGCCGTAGCGCGTACTCGATGAGTACGGCGTAGGGCTCCGGGATGGGTTCGCGGTGCTGTTCCCAGAGGAACAGGTGCCGCAGCAGCTCGTAGGTTTTCGGCACGTCGATGCCTGCGTGTTGGGCGAGGATCTCGATGCGGCCGATGAGCTGCATGGGCTGCCAGCCGTAGGTAAGCCGCCGTTGACGGCACGGGTGCATGACAGCGGTGTGGGTGGTCACAGGACCACCTCGATGAGCCTGTGCACATCGACGTCCAGGACACGAGCGAGTTCCCGCAAGGCGCGGACGCTGTCGATGCCGCGTTCCCCGCGTTCGACCTGGGAGAGCCAGGACGCTGAGTAGCCGATCAGTTCGGCGCACTCGGTCTGCGACAGCCCGCGCTTGCGGCGCAGTCGTCGGACGACCATGGAGATAGCGGGTAGTTCCGGGGTGACCGGAACCGGGTGCGGGTGCATGTGTGCGGCCGGGTTCGGGCACATGGCCGGACGGGTGGCCGGGCGGGTGAGGGTCGGAGCGGTCATCAGAAGCCGCTCATGCTGAAGCTGCCGGTGAAACGGCCTACGGTCAGCGGGGCGTCGCCGTCGATGACGGATTGACAACCGGGGCAGTTGCAGTGGGGGTTGAGGGGGTTCGGGCAGGTGAGTTGCGGTGCGGCAGTGCAGTGGGTAGCGGGGCCGGAGTCAGCGGAGGTGGTCAGGTGTCCGGTAGGCGTGGAGCCGGAAGGGGTCGACGCGACCGGCATAAGCCGGGTGTAGGGAGGCAAAGCGGAAGCGTCTGACAGTTGACCCGAGGCGAGACACGCGGACATAGAGGTACGCTGAGCAGGCATCGTTTGGTCCTTTCTCAGGGAGACCGATGCACCTGGCCTCGACGGGTGCCAGCCCGTCGGGGCCTTTCATGTCCTGCTGTGAGGACACTTGTGACCTCTATGATGAGGACGCAAGCGCCCTGTGTCAAGGACGTCTTTGCCCTATCTGAGGGCAGGCGTGTCCGTTTGGCTAGGACGACTGTGTCCGGGACAATGGACTAGTGAACGTGAATGAAGTCATCCGCCGACGCCGCAACGAGCTGGGCATGACGCAGGCTGAACTTGCTCAGAAGGCAGGCATCGACACGCGGCAGATTCGCCGCTATGAGGCGGGCGACACGCAACCTGCACTACTCGTCGCGGTCGGCATCGCTAGGGCGCTGGGGATCACAGTCGAGGAGTTGGCCGGAGAGGAAGTTCACCGTGTCGACCTGTCGGGCGACTGGTGGGCCTGCTGGCAAACATGGAATGAAGGCCGAGAGATCCTGAACCCCCACCAAATTCGAATGAGGCAACAGAGCGAAATAATCGACGTTATAGCTACCACTCGCGGAACGCAGTCGTTCGAGGAGGGGGGCTACCTATGGAGGGGTGAATTCCGCCTCTGGGACAACGAAGTCCTAATGGGCTGGTACGTCGCGGACGAAGGCGCGGTGCGCTCAAAGGGCACGATGTATTTCGTGCTACATCAGCACGGCGAAAAGATGAGCGGACGGTGGGTCGGCTTAAGTTATGACGGCCCGATAATCTCCGGCTGGGGGGCCATCGCCCGGACCAAAGAGGAGACCCTCGCAATAATCCACGAGTTGAAGGAAGGGGAACCTATCCAGTGAAGGACACTCCCGAGCAAATTTGCGAAGTGATCATAACGGCGGGAACAGCCGAATGGCTCGCCACCTTTACCCGCGAGCTTGTGGAACATCGCTTGGCCGCCTGTGGACAAAACATTGCGTCGATTCGGTCAATCTATCGATGGCAGGGAGCCATTGAGGATGAAGGTGAGGCGCGAGTGGCCCTGCACACAAGACTTTCTCTCGTCCCAGCCATCGTCGCCCTGGCAGATAAGGAACACCCATACGAGGTGCCGTGTGTCATCGCGCTTCCAGTTGTAGCGGGAAATCCCCGCTACATCGAATGGGTACTAGCCGAGACGGCCTCCGACTAGCCATGGCCCACCGCAGTCGCCTTTGCCATTTTGTAATTGACTGTCCCGACCTGGACTCAGCAACCGAGTTTTGGTCTGCGGCACTCGACGCTTCTGAGGAACAGTTGGCTTCGCCAAGCAGCCAGGTCTACCGACAGTTGCGATTGCCGGATTCAGAGATCCGCATACTCCTACAACATGTAGATGACAAGAAAGCGTCGAAGGAACGGATGCATCTCGACATCGAGACAGACGACGTTGACGCTGAAGTACAACGCCTCGAACGACTAGGCGCTACTCGCTGGGATCACCAACAAGAGCGCGGCTATGACTTCTGGGTGCTACGCGATCCGTGGGGGAACGAGTTCTGCGTGCTACAGCAAACATTCCCCGAACTGCTTAGCAGTCGACCGGTAATGAGCTGAGTAAGACGGTCGGCCGCCGGGGATCGTGTGCAAACTTTCTGTACGTCTTCAAGGCGGCCCGAAACGGGCCGCTCACTCCGTCGCCGAGGGCAGCGCACCGCCGCAGCAGGGAAAAGCTGCGGCGGCACGCTAACCGCTCCTCGGCGACACTCGTGGAGAGCGTAAGAGAGTCGGGCCTGCCGAAGGACTGACGAAAATCCGGGGTGTGAGGACTTGGTCGAGCGGCCGACCGGCACGGCCTGGGCGACGCGGACGAGCTGACCGCTCCAGGCCGCAGCGCGCAGCCGGGACGTAGATGGCCGGGGGTTACTACGCCTCCGGCGGGGGCTCTCCGGCTCCGGGATGGTCGCGCACCCCGCCACCCTCGCTCCGGGGCAAGCCGAGCAGACTCCGCCGGCGCCCGCCAACCTGGGTGCCTAGGGTCACGGCCGTCTTGGCATGGCGGGCGCCGGCCGAGCCCGCTCCCTGAAAGGCGGATCGACGGTGACGGGATGGCGCTGAGCCACGAACGCCCCTGGGCAAGCAAGTGTCAAGACAGCCTTGACATCCCACAGGTGCGGAGATGCATGTCCGCTTCCAGAAGCTGAGAGCTCGTTTTTGTCAGGGGGCTCTGAGACCCTCACTGAGTTCACCCCGGAAGAAGGGAGTTAGATGCCGAACCGTCCCCGCCGACCGCGGTGGTGGGAGATCCTCGTTCGCGTCTTGTACGCGATCGCCGCGCTCGCTGGATCTGTCGCCACGCTGGTCACCGCGGTGAACGGGTTGGAACACTTCTAGCGTCAACTAGAAGATCCCAACCCGGACCACCTACCTATCCCAACTACCTGGGGTTCCGCTCCCGGCTTCTTACCGGATACAGGGTGCGGGACCCCTTCTTATTGCCGAACGACCGTCCGGGTCAGCCAGACGTGCGCGGCAAGCTGTGATTGACAGTATGGCCACGGTACGACACTTATCAGACTTGGGATAGCGGGTCATGGGTCCTGAGCTGGGAAAACTACCTTTCGAGGATGAATCTTGAATGCGTTCTCCGTCGTAGCCTGGGGAGGCCAGTCCGTGTCCTCCGCGAGTTGCACGACGGCGACACGTTCCACAACCTGATGCACGACGACAGCAAGTTCGGCGACACCGATTACAAGCCTTGGGTTGCGCTGACGGGACGGATCCCAGCTACTGGTCTTCACCAGAAGATCATCGGGCACAAGCCGGGCACAACCCAGCCTGTAAAGCGGTGTCAGAAGTCGAGAGACGTTCACCGATATCGGCAGGTCAGGTGCCTGTTAAGTGCGACATGACCCATGATCACAGTTTGGGGGTTCAAGTCCCCTGGGCTCCACGAGTGTTGGATCCCCGGTTCGCTGTGGCGGGCCGGGGATTTTGCTGTGCTGGGTGCGGCGCGACCGATGGTCGCGCCTTTTCTGTACGCGGAGGACGGGTGCGGAAAGCCGTGAGTGGGATGGTCTTGGGAGAGTTGGGCTGATCTACTGGCCCGGTGCGGCGGCGATCTCTGTTTTGGCTTCTCGGCGGTGGTTTGCTGGCCGGATGTCAGGCGGTCAGTGCGGGGGCCGCGCCACGTGAGTCGGAGGACTCGGCTTCGCCGACGAGCAGTCCGACGGCCTCGTCCTCGGCCTCGGAGACTCCTGCGCCGTTGCCTTCGCTTCTGCTGGGGCGGCCGGCGGTGGCGGGGGACTATGCGTGGTTCGGTGCGGTTGATGATCTGGCCGAAGGGTTCTGTTTCACCTGGGTGCGGGGGCTGACGCCCGAGCAGGTCATCAAGGTCAGCGAGGGCAAAGAGCTCGAGCGGATCGGGTGGGAGCAGCTCGTCGGGTCGGGGGACGGGCAGCAGATGGGAGCCGAGCAGTACTTCTACGGGGTTGCCCACGTCGGGGAGTGGGCGCTGCTGGTGGAAGACAACGGGACGTTCGGAACCACCGACCTGCAGGCGCGGACGTTGGGCCGGGGGACGACCCTGGTGTCGTTCTCCTGGAAGGCCCGCGGGCTCGGGCGCGTGCTGGTGCTCGAGGACGCGAGCTATCGCGTCGACTTCGATCCGCTCACCAGCGAGAAGGTGAGCGGCTGGGGCGCCTCCGAGCTGGCGACGGTCGCCGACGCGGCCGGATTCGCGGTGGCTCGGGACCTGCGGTCGGGTGACCAGGCCGAATATCGGAAGTACTGCATGTTGTCGGCGTTCGCGTTCGTGGAGCGGGTCACCGGCGTCGCGATGACCGAAGACCTGCTGGAGCGGCTCACCTATCTGCTGACGAGCGTGCGCGCCAGTTAGGTCAACGCAGTCCGGCCGAAAGAGTCAAGAGCCGTTCGGTTGTTGCATTGCGGGATGGCGGGCGGGAACATCCTCGCGTGGCGATGCGCACCTCCCCCGAACTACTGAGCATCGGCGAAGCGGCGATCCTCCTCCGGTCGTCGCGGCGGCAGGTGACAGATCTGTGTGCCCGCGGCCTCCTGCCGTACGTTTCGATCGGCACCCAGCGCAAGCTGCGCCGGGCCGACATCGAAGCTCTGATCCGGCCGGCCCTGAGCCGCACCGAGACCGAGCAGCTGTGGCTGCACCGGGCGATCGCCGGGAAGTTCGTCGCCAACCCGGCGGCGATCCTGGCCGCGGCCACGATCAACCTGCGCCGCCTGACACGGCTGCACCCCGAGGGGCATTCCTGGGAGTGGATCGATCGTTGGCAGGCCGTGCTCGACGAGGGTCCGGAGGCGGTGCTGGAGGCGCTCACGTCGTCCGCCGGTTACGCGGTGGAATTGCGCGGCACGTCACCCTTCGTCGGAATCCTGTCCGAAGTAGAGCGACGGATCGTGCTCGACGCCCTCGCCGACACCCGGAGGGAGCGAGCCCGACCGATGCGCGCGGAGACTCTGGAACGGGTGTTACGCGTGGTGTGACCGGCCCAGTTCGCACACTGTGAGTCGTCAGTCACAAAACAATAGAAGGACCTTATGTAATTTGCCGCAGCGGGCGGATAGTGAGTCGGTTCAAGATTCGGTCACGCCGATACCCCCAGCGTGACCGGCTCCACCTGGGAGGTTTCCTATGCCGACCACCACCCCCGCCCCGAGCGTCGCCGCGAAGATCAAAGGCCTCCTCGAGAGTCTCCTGCAGACGCTCATGCCGGTACGGCTGCGCGCCTGGGACGGCTCCACAGCCGGCCCGGAGGACGCTCCGACTCTGATCGTCCGGCACAAGCGAGCACTGCGCCGCCTGATGTGGCAGCCGAACGAACTCGGGCTCGCCCGAGCGTACGTCTCGGGCGAAATCGATCTCGAGGGCGACCTGTACGACGCGCTGAACCGGCTCGCCGACCTGGTCTGGCGCTCGCCCGACATCAAGGACGTGCCGCTGCGTACGGTCGTCACCGATGCGTTCAAGCTCGGCATCATCGGCACCCAGCCCAAGCCGCCACCGGAAGAGATGCAGGTCACCGGCGACCAGCACAGCAAACGCCGGGACAAGCAGGCGGTCAGCCAGCACTACGACGTGGGCAACGACTTCTACCGGATCGTGCTCGGCGAGAGCATGGTCTACTCGTGCGCGTACTGGATGCACGACGAGGCGGACTACGGCCTCGCCGACGCGCAGCGCGACAAACTCGACCTGATCTGCCGCAAGCTCGGCCTCAAGCCCGGCATGCGGCTGCTCGACGTCGGCTGCGGCTGGGGCAGCCTGGCCATGCACGCGGCGAAGCACTACGGCGTACAGGCGCTCGGCATCACGCTCTCCGGCGAGCAGGCCGACTACGCCCGCAAGGCGGTCGCCGAGGCCGGTCTCACCGGCCAGGTCGAGATCCGGATCCAGGACTATCGCGACCTCGACGACGGTCCCTTCGACGCGATCTCCAGCGTCGGCATGGCCGAACACGTCGGCACGGCGCCGTACCTCGACTACGCGAAGATCCTCCACCGCCAGCTGAAGCCGGGCGGCCGCCTGCTCAACCACCAGATCGGCCGCCTCCACCTGCCACCGAAGCAGCCGCACGAGCAGCGGTCCTTCATCGACGCGTACGTCTTCCCCGACGGGGAACTGGCGCCGATCGGCACGACGGTCACCCTCCTAGAGGAGGCCGGCTTCGAGGTACGCGACGTGCACGCGCTACGGGAGCACTACGCCCGCACGCTGCGCGCCTGGGTGGCGAACCTGGAGTCGGACTGGTCGACCGCCGTACGCCTCACCAGCCCCGGCCGGGCCCGGGTCTGGCGGCTGTACATGGCGGCGTCCGCGCTCGCCTTCGAGCAGGCGCGCATCAACGTCAACCAGGTCCTGGCGGTAAAGAGTCACCGCGACGGCACCAGCGAGATGCCGCCGACCCGCGGCGACTACCTGGCGTAATTCACAGGTGATGCCGTGGTGCCCGAGATCGGGCACCACGGTAAACCATCGGCTTATTCACACCTACCAACGTGGTCCTGCGGGCTGCCCCGGGCGCCGGTTAGCCTGCGATCGTGAGCGAACGAAAACGGGCCGCCGCCGTGATCGTGCGGGATGGCCGTGTGCTGATGGTGCACGAGCGGAGCCGGCGATCCGGTGGCGGCGAGTGGTGGACCCTGCCGGGCGGTGGCATCGAGCCCGGTGAGACCCCCGAGCAGGCCGTGCGGCGGGAGGTGTTCGAGGAGACCGGGCTGATTGTCGGCGACGCTCGATACGTCCTCGAAATGCCGTACCCGTCGGGGATGACGTCAGTCTTCGCGGTGACCGTGGCCGACGGCGAGCCGCGCCTGGGCGCCGACGACGGCGTCGGTCCGGAGGCGCTCGGCCTCGACTGGCTGCCCGCCCCGGAACTCCCGCTGGAGACCCAGGGCGTCCTGGTCCCGCCCATGATCGTGGTCCTGCCGACGTAGCGCTCCGGGTAGCAGGCCGACAGCGGCGACCAGGGCATCACGGGCCAGTGCCGGGGGTCCGGGCCCGGACGGAAGATGCACGAGCAGGACATAGGGCCGATCGTGTTGCGGCCGGTAGGACCCACTGGCGGGTGCTCGTTGCGCCGCCGTTCCCCGGCTGATCGGCGACGGATTTCCGGTTCGGCTCGACAGCGATCTGCCGCATCGTCGTATGTTCACGCCGCCGTCCGCGATCTGCACAGGCTCGTCCTCGGTGAGGTGCCGCCCGCGCGACGGACGTCACGCGGGCGATCCGAGCGGTTCGGTCGTGACGTCGCCGCTTTCCGGTTCGGATGTTGCCCGATGCCCCGGCCGCCACCACCGTTGACCGAACGATCCCTGATCCCCATATTCAGGGTGTTGCGACGATCCCTCGAACCTCAGAGACGGGTGGGGGTGGCTGCTCGTCCTCGATCTTCGTCCGAGCGGGCTCGACGTTGATCTGAGTGCGCGGGTGTCGGCTGGGCGGTGGCGATCGCCCGGCGGCGGTCGGTTACGAAGCGGGCGCAGGCGGCGGCGTACGTCAGGGAGAGGATCGGGCCAACGGTCCGGACCGGCTCCGGGTTGCCCGCGATGATGGTGATGAGCAGGGCGGTCTCGCCGAAGGCGGCCAGAACGACGGTGTTGACCGTGTCGTGGCGGCTCCAGGTCGCCCGGCGGCGGGCCTGACGGCGGATCTCGACGAAGAGGGAGTGGGCCATCCCGAGCGAGAGCAGGCCGAGGAGCATCGTCGCGAAAATCGAATGCTGACCGCCGGCGACCGCGGCCAGGGCTGTGGTGCCGGTGAGCAATGCGAGACCACTGATGGTTCCGATGTGGCCGCCGCGTCGCTCCTTCACATCTCCTGACGATCGGCAGGATCCGGTTGCGGCTGAGCGAACGGTCCAGCAGCAGGTCGCCGGGCCTGACTCGGGCTGAGCGAAACGGGGCCGACGGTGGCGGCGTGACTCAGGTCGACTGGGAACGGTCGAGTGGCCGGCTGCGGCACCTGATTCTGGCTGGACGTTCGGGATCGACGGTGGCGGCGTGATTCAGGTCGGTTTGGGGGGATGGTCGAGTGGCCGGCCGCGGCTGGACGTTCGGGATCGAGGTGGCGGCGTGAATCAGGTCGGCTGGGAACGGTCCGGCGGGCGGACGCGGCTCCTGACTCCGGCGGTGTGGGCGAGCTTGGACGTGATTGGCTGGCCTGGTGAAGCCCAGGATGTGGGTTGGGCGCAAGAGGCGGCTTGGCCGGGTGGGTGCGCCGCCGGGTCTGCTCGGGGCCATGGGGATTGGGCCACTGGGGTGTGGCGAGGTTTCTGGTGGGCCGGGATTGAGCAAGGATGGCGATCGTGATGGGAAGCCTGAAGCTCGAACCTGCCCAGTCCCGCCCCGACCTGCTCGCGGCGCCGGTTGCGAAGGCGCTGGAGGTGTGGCCGGCTGAGGCGCCGGTCGACGCCGACCAGGTGATGGTCGCGCCGATCGATCCTGAGTTGGCCGATACGGCGGCGTTCTGCGAGCTTTACGGGATCGGGCTCGACGAGTCGGCGAACTGCGTGATCGTGGCCGGTCGCCGGGGTGAGATCACGCGCTACGCGGCCTGCATCATCCTGGCGACGACCCGCGCCGACGTGAACGGGGTCGTGCGGCGCCACCTGGACGTGCGGAAGTGCAGTTTCGCGCCGATGGACGACGCGGTGGCGAAGACCGGCATGGAATATGGCGGCATCACGCCGATCGGGCTGCCCGCGGACTGGCCGATCCTCGTCGATTCGCGGGTTGTGGCCACCCCGCACGTGATCATCGGCTCGGGTGTGCGGCACAGCAAGATCGCGATTGCCGGGCCGGCTCTCGGTGCGCTGCCCGGTGCCGAGGTCATCGACGGGCTGGCCCGCGAGGTCGCGTGAGTGGCGGCCTGCCGTCGAAAGGGCGGCCTATGGCAGGTGGTTCCACGTGAAACGCTATCGACCGGCGTCGACGGCTTCGCGGCGGGTGATCTCTTCCAGGGCGGCCACCAGCGTGGCGGACTCCTGGGCGCCCTGGACGGCGTATTTGCCGTCGATGACGAAGGTCGGGACGCTGGTGATGCCGAGTTCGCGGGCCTCGTTGAGGTCGGCGTTGACGGCGTTGGTGCCGGCGTCCGATTCGAGGTAGGCCAGGGCGGCGTCGCGGCTCAGCCCGAGGCCGGCCGCTATGTCGGCCAGGGCGGTGCGGGAGCCGATGTCGACGCCGTTCTGGAAGTGGGCCCGCTGGAGCGCGTCGAGCATGTCGGGCTGGCGGTCCTGTCCGGCGGCCCAGGCGATCAGCCGGTGGGCGTCGAACGTGTTGGCGGCGATCGCGTGGTCGAAGTCGAGCCTCAATCCGTCCGCCGCGGCGACGCCGGTGACGTGCTCGAACATCTGGTCGGCGCGGGACGAACCGCCGAACTTGGCGGCCAGCGCCTCCTTGATCGGCAGCGGCTGCGGCACCGGCGAGGGGTCGAGCTGATAGGCCCGATAGGTCACCTTCACGTCGCCCGGGAACTCGCTCAGCGCCCGCTCCAGGCGACGCCGGCCGAGGTAGCACCAGGGGCAGATGACATCGGACCAGACCTGAATATCCACGGATCACACGGTAGGCCGTGACCGCGCCTATCCCAACTGGTCGCGGATCTGCCGCTTCAGGCGGCCCAGGATCGCCGCGCCGCCGCGGATGCGCAACGGGCTGATCGCCTGGGAGAGGCCCATCCGGGCGTAGAGGTCGTCGGGGACGCCCAGGATCTCCTCGGCCGTCGCGCCGGCGAGGCCCTCGGAGAGGATGCCGGCGAACGCCCGGGTGGTCGGCGACTCGGGTGGGCAGTCGAAGTAGCTGACCACGGTGTCGTCGGGCTGGACCTCGGCCTTCAGGAAGAACTGGGTCTGGCACTCCGGCACCTGCTCCATGCCCTCGTGCGTCAGCTCGGCGGGCAGCGGGGGCACCGCGTCGGAGAACTCGAGCAGCATTTCGAGCACCACGTCGCGAGGGGCGGAGGCGAACTCGTCGACGATCTCGGTCAGCTTCGGGGGCATGTCACTCACGGAAACGACCCTACGCCGGAGCAGCGGAAGCCCGAAAACGGAGGCCAGCGCCCTGAAACGCCGGGTCAGGCGGCGGCCGGGGCGAGGGCGATGTCGCTGAGGCTGATGATGCCGACCACCTTGCGGTCGGCGTCGCAGACCAGGAGGCGGCGAACGTTGCGCTCGCGCATCGCGTGCACGGCCTCGTCCACAGTGGCCGACTGCTCGATCATCAGCAGTTCGTGCGAACTGATCGAGCCGAGCGTGGTGGTCTTGGGCGGCAGGTTTTCGGCGATCGCGCGGATCACGATGTCGCGGTCGGTGACCAGGCCCATGATGGTGGGGCCGTGGGTGACGACGACATCGCCGATGCCCTGGTCGCGCATGGCCTGGGCGGCCTCGTCGAGCATGGTGCCCTCGGGTAGATAAACCACCCGGCGCGTCATCACGTCAGCAACCAGTCTGGCCATGGTCACACCTCCCGCCCGTTCCCTGTGCGGTACCCGAGTGACTTCTTGATTACACCCGGGACCTCGTCGAGTGCCACATCGTGTCGCTCACCGCTGCGGCGGTCGCGGATTTCCGCGTACCCGTCCGGGAAACGGCGGCCGACCACGACGGACCGGGCGATGCCGATGAGCTCGGCGTCGGTGAATTTGACGCCCGCCGACACGTTGGGGCGGTCGTCGACGAGCACCCGCAGGCCGGCCTCGACGAGCGAGGAGGCGAGCGACAGGGCGGCCTCGACCTGACCGTCCTTGCCGGCCGCGACCACGTGCACGTCGGCCGGGCCGACCTCGTCGGGCCACAGCAGACCGTGGTCGTCGTGGTGCTGCTCGGCGATCACGGCGACCGCGCGGGAGAGGCCGATGCCGTAGGAGCCCATGGTCGGGCGCACCGGTTTGCCGTCGGCGCCGAGCACTTCGACCTTGAACGCGTCGGTGTAGTGCCGGCCGAGCTGGAAGATGTGCGCGATCTCGACGCCGCGGCGCAGTGTCAGGGAGCCGTCGCCGCAGGCCGGGCAGGGGTCGCCGGCCCGCACCTCGGCCGCCTCGATGGTGCCGTCGGGGGTGAAGTCGCGGCCGGCCACGACGTGGGTGGCGTGCCGGCCGGGCGCGTTGGCGCCGGTCAGCCAGGCCGTGCCGGGGGCGACGCGGGGGTCGGCGAGGTAGCGCGCCGAGAGGCCCTGCGGGCCGATGTAGCCCTTGACCAGGTCGGGCCGGGACGCGAAGTCGTCGAACAGGGTCGCGGTCGCCGGGGCCAGCGCGGCCTCGAGGCGTTTCATGTCGACCTCGCGGTCGCCCGGCACTCCGATGATCAGCAGCTCCGCAGACCGGGCGCCGGGGTGCTTGACCGTGACCACGACGTTCTTCAACGTGTCGGCGGCGGTCCAGTCGGAGCGGCCGCCGAGGGCCCGGGAGTTGGCCAGGTCGACCAGTGACGCGATGGTCGGAGTGTCGGGGGTGTCGTGCTCCTCCAGCGCCGGCCACGACGAGTCCGAAACGGTGGGCGAGGAGACCACGACGGCCTCGGTGTTGGCCGCGTACGAACACGAGGTGCAGCCGACGAACGTGTCCTCGCCGACGTCGGCCGGAGCCAGGAACTCCTCTGAGGCGGAACCGCCCATCGCCCCCGACACCGCGGCGACGATCGCGTGCGAGAGACCCAGGCGCGAGAAGACTCGCTGGTAGGCGGCACGCATCACCGCGTACGTCTGCTGGAGCTCACCGTCGGTGAGCGAGAAGGAATAGGCGTCCTTCATCAGGAATTCGCGGCCGCGCAGCAGGCCGGCCCGGGGCCGCGCCTCGTCGCGGAATTTGGTCTGCACCTGGAAGAGCACCAGCGGGAAATCGCGGTAGGAGCTGGTCATGTCCTGCACGAGCAGGGTGAACATCTCTTCGTGGGTCGGTGCGAGCAGGTAGTCGCCGCCGCGATGATCTTGAAGAGTGAACAGCAACGAGCCGTATTCGGTCCAGCGGTTGCTGACGTCATAGGGCTCGCGGGGCAGCAGTGCCGGGAACGAGACCTCTTGACCGCCGACCGCGGTCATCTCCTCGCGGACGATCGAGGTCACCCGGTCGAGCACCAGCTTGCCAAGCGGAAGCCAGGTGTAGCCGCCCGGCGCGGCGCGGCGGATGAAGCCGGCCCGGAGCAGCAGCCGATGGCTCGGCACCTCAGCGTCGGCCGGCTCCTCGCGCAGGGTCTTGAGCAGCAGCCTGGACATCCGCAACAGCATGGGGTGCACCGTAGCGAGGCCGCCGTAGGGTAGCGACCGGTTATCCGTGTGTCGCCATCATCACGCTGCCGATGCTCCCTGTCCGGTGGAAAACTGCTGGAGCAACTACCGGTGAAGAGACGTTCAGGAGGCGCGATGACCTGGCGCAGCTTCGTGGCGATGGGGGACAGCTTCACCGAGGGTCTCAACGATCCTTACCCCGACGGCACCTATCGCGGTTGGGCCGATCTGGTGGCGGCCCGACTGGCGGTGGACGCCGGCCCCGACTTCGGCTACGCCAATCTGGCGATCCGGGGCAAGGTGCTCGACCAGATCGTCGACGACCAGCTCGAGGCCACTCTGGCCATGCACCCCGACCTGGTCAGCGTCGCGGCCGGAGGCAACGACGTGCTCCGGCCGGTGATGGACACCCATGACCTGGTCCACCGCTTCGAGCCGATGGTCAAACGGCTGCGCGAGAGCGGCGCCGACGTGATCCTCTTCCGGTTCGCCGACGTCACCGCCCACCTGCCGGCCCAGCGGATCATCGGGCCGCGCGCGGCGATCCTCAACGACGGCGTCGCCGAGCTGGGCGAGAAGTACGGTGCCTATGTGATCGACCTGTTCGCCGACGACGCCTTCCACCACCCCGAGATGTGGGCCCCCGACCGCCTGCACCTCTCGGCGGCCGGCCACCGCCGGGTCGCCGGTCACGTGCTCAACGTGCTCGGTGTCGGCGTCGACGAACAGTGGATGCTGGTGCCGCCGATGCCCGAGCCCACACCGTGGCTGCTCGCCCGCGGCGCCGATCTGCGCTGGGCCCGCGACCACCTGGCGCCCTGGTTCCGCCGGCACCTGCGCGGGCAGTCGTCGGGCGCGATGATCACGGCCAAGCGGCCGACCCTGAGTCCTGTGAGCGACAGAGAGATAGCGTGACAACCATGTCGATTCCGAACGATCCGGCGCCGCAGCTGCAGGCGTACGCGCACCCCGACAAGCTGGTCACGACCGAGTGGCTGGCCGCCAACCTGGACACCCCCGGCCTCGTGGTGGTGGAGTCGGACGAGGACGTGCTCCTCTACGACACCGGGCACATCCCGGGGGCGGTCAAGGTCGACTGGCACCTCGAGCTCAACGACCAGGTCACCCGCGACTACCTCGACCCGGAGGCGTTCGCGGCGATGTGCGAGGCCAAGGGCATCGGGCGCGACGACACGATCGTCTTCTACGGCGACAACTTCAACTGGTGGGCGGCGTACGCGCTCTGGGTCTTCACCCTCTTCGGCCACCGCGACGTTCGCCTGCTGGACGGCGGCCGGCAGAAGTGGGCGGCCGAGGGCCGCGAGCTGACCCGGGAGAAGACGGCCCGCCCGGCGGCGTCCTACCCGGTGCCGGTGCGCAGCGACGAGCCGATCCGGGCCTTCCGCGACGAGGTCATGTCGCACATCGCGAGCGGCCGGCCGCTGGTCGACGTGCGTTCCCCGCAGGAATACACGGGTGAGCTGACCCACATGGCGGCCTACCCGCAGGAGGGTGCGCTGCGCGGCGGTCACATCCCGGGCGCGGCGAGCAAGCCGTGGAAGTCGGCGGCGAACGACGACGGCACCTTCAAGGCGGCCGACGAGCTGACCAGGATCTATCGCGACGAGCTCGGGCTGCGGGAGTCGGACGACATCATCGCGTACTGCCGGATCGGCGAGCGGTCGAGTCACACCTGGTTCGTGCTGCAGCACCTGCTCGGTTATCCCCAGGTTCGTAACTACGACGGTTCCTGGACGGAGTGGGGCAATCTGGTCAAGGCCCCGATCGTGAAGGGTGCCGAGCCGGGCAAGCTCGCCTGATCTCGATCTTTGAACGGGGTGGCCTCGATTTTCTCAAAAGGATCAAGGCGCCCCGCTTTTGTCGGAGGGAACCGGTACTTTCTCCGCCGTGAGCAACACGTTCCAGGTCGACCTCCGGGGCATCGTCGACCTCCTGAGCCACCATCTCTACGCGAGCCCGCGCGTCTACATCCGTGAGCTGCTGCAAAACGCGGTCGACGCGATCACCGCGACCGGCGACGCCGAGCAGGGCCGGGTCGACCTGGTCACCGGCGACGGCCGGCTGCGGGTCAGCGACAACGGCATCGGGCTGACCGAGGCGCAGGTCCACGAGCTGCTGGCCACGATCGGCCGCAGCTCCAAGCGCGATGAGCTGGGCTTCCAGCGCCACGAGTTCCTCGGCCAGTTCGGCATCGGCCTGCTCTCGTGCTTCCTGGTGGCCGACGAGATCCACGTGCACACCCGCCGGGCGGGCGCTCCGGCCGTCCTGTGGATCGGCTCGTCCGACGGTCGCTATGAGGTGCGCCCAGGCGAGGAACGCGAGCCGGGGACCACGGTCACCCTGCTGCCGCGGCGCGGCAGCGAGTCGCTTCTTTCCGGTACGACCGTACGCGAGCTGGCCGAGCTCTACGGTTCGCTGCTTCCCGTCGCGGTGACCGTCGACGGCGAGTCGGTGACGGCCGGTCGGCTGCCGTGGGAGATGGGGCGCAACGGTCTTTTGGCGTACGGCGAGCGCGTCTTCGGTTTCCAGCCGTTCGACGTGATCGAGCTGAACGTGCCCGAGGCCGGCCTGACCGGGGCCGCGTTCGTGCTGCCCACCCCGGTCAACCCGGCGGTTCGCGGTGGCCACCGGGTCTACCTCAAGCGCATGCTCCTGGCCGAGAGCGTCGAGGGCCTGCTCCCCGACTGGGCGTTCTTCGCCCGCTGCGTGGTCGACAGCACCGAGCTGCGCCCGACCGCCAGCCGCGAGGCGCTCTACGACGACGGCCTGCTCAACGACACGCGTGACGCGATCGCCGACCAGCTGCGCGGCTGGCTGGTGCGGCTGGCCGCGACCGACCCGCACCGGCTGGGCCGGTTCCTCGGCATCCACCACCTCGGCGTCAAGGCGCTCGCCCTGCACGACGACGAGATGCTGCGCCTGGTCGAGCAGTGGTACCCGATGGAGACCAACATGGGCCAGGTCACCCTGGCCGACTTCCGATCCCGTCACGGCGTTCTGCGCTACGCGGCCACCACCGACGAGTTCCGCCAGCTCGCCGCCGTGGCCGCGGCCCAGGAGGTCGGCCTGATCAACGGCGGCTACGTGTACGACGCCGAGATCATCGAGCGGCTGTCCACGGCCGACCCCGAGGTCCGCGCCGAGCGGCTCGACCCGACCGACCTCTCGACCCGGTTCACCGGCCTCGACCCCGACATCGAGTTCCAGCTGCACCCGTTCCTGACCGTGGCCCAGCGGCGCCTCGACCGGCTCGGCTGCGAGGTGGTGATCCGCACCTTCGATCCGGCCAACCTCCCCGCGCTCTATCTGGTCAGCCGGGCGGCCGCGTTCCACGAGCAGTTCACGACCAGCCGCGAGAAGGCCGACGACCTGTGGGGCGGCGTGCTCGACGCGCTGGCCGCCACCGCCCCGCCCGACCGGCCGCAACTGGTGCTCAACTATCGCAATCCGCTGGTGCGCCGCGTGGTCGCGCTGGCCGACCCGGAGCTCGCCGGCCTGGCCGTCGAGTCGCTCTACGGCCAGGCCCTGATGCTCGGCCACCACCCGATCCGGCCCGCCGACGCCGCCCTGCTCACCACGTCGTTCATGGGCCTGCTCGACCGGGCGATGCCGGAGGGGGAGAACCGATGAGGACCGCTCAGGAACTGTGGGAGCTCCTGGAGCGCGCCTACGAAATGCCGTACGGCGCGGGTCAGATCGCCGTCTACGACGAACTGCTGCGGCAGGTCGACGAGGCAGGCGACGCCGATCTGGCGTTCACCGCCCGGCTGCTCTCCACCCAGGCGTACATCTACGGTGGCGAGCCGGCCAAGGCGTTCGTCACCTTCTCCTGGTGTGTCAGTGACTTCGACAACAACCCGGGTCCGCATCACGGCCGGCACACCCACACGCTGCTGTGGCTGTTCAAGACCATGGTCAGCACGATGACCAAGTTCCCGCAGGTGCCGCTCGAGCGCACCCGGGCGGTGCTCGACGACATGGAGCGCCGCTACCGCGAGGGCGGGCACAGTCTCCAGGCCGTCTACAAGCATCGCTATCTGGTCGCCTCGCACGTGGGCCGGGCCGACGAGACGGCGGCCTGGTTCGAGCGCTGGCAGGCGACGCCGCGCGACGAGCTGTCCGACTGCGCCGGGTGCGACCCGACGTCGGTGGCGTCCTATTTGAACGATCGTGGGCGCTTCGCCGAGACGGTCGCGCTGGCCGAGCCGGTGCTGGCCGGGCGGCTGACCTGCAGCGAGCAGCCGCAGCAGATCCTCAACAACCTGATGGAGGCCTATCTGGGCACCGGTGAGGCCGAGAAGGCGGCCGACGCGCACCGGCGGGCCTATCGGCTGGAGCGCACCCGGCTGGCCGACCTGTGGGAGATCGGCACGCACATCGGCTTCTGCGCCCGCACCGGCAACGAGCACCGCGGTCTGGAGATCCTCCAGCGGCATATCGACTGGCTGGAGAAGGCGCCGTCGCCCGGGGCCGAGATGATGTTCGCCGCCGACGCCGCGTTGCTGCTGCGCCGGCTGACCGAGCTGGGGCACGGCGAGCTGACCGTACGCCGGGCCGGCCGCGATGAGATCACCGTGGCCGAGCTGGCGCCCGAGATGGCGGCCCGGGCGCGCGCGATGGCCGCGAGGTTCGACGCCCGTAACGGGACTGATCACCAGAGCGGGCTGGTCGAGGCCGAGATCGGTGCTCAGCCGTACGGCATCGACCTGGTGTTGTCGCCGAGCCGGCGGCCGTCCGCCGCCCCCGTGGCGCAGGCGGCGCCGGAGCCTCGGCCCGAGATCCCCGCCGGGGCGACCGCCGCCGAGCTGCTCGATCTGGCTCGCGAGCACGCCCGGGAGGATCGCGACGCCGCGCTGGCCGCGACCCTCGACGAGCTGGACGCCCGGTTCGGCGAGCTCGACGACCCGGTGCTGGCCGGCCGCCGGCTGATGATGCGCGGCGACGTGCGGCAGAACGCCGGTGATCCGGCCGGCATGCTGACCGCGTGGGAGCAGGCCGAGAAGCTGTTCGCCGAGGCCGGAGCCACCGAGCAGTTGCTGGTCGCCCGGTCCCGCATCGCCCTCGAGCACGCGTCGCGGGAGGGCGGCGAGGCCGACGACGCCGCGGCCCTGGCCGAGATCGCCTATCAGGACGAGCACGGCGGCCCGCTCGAGCGGGGCGGCGCCTTCAGCCGGCTGAGCAGCCTGCGCTTCCACCAGGGCCGCGTCGACGAGGCGGTCGCGGCGGCCGAGCGTGGCCAGCAGTTCGCCACCGAGGCCGGCCGGCCGCGTCTGGCCGCGATCGCCGCGCTGCTGCGCACCCGGGCCCTGGTCGCGGCCGAGCGCATCGACGAGGCCCGTTCATCCGCCCATTTCGCCTGGGAGTTCTATCGGGCGCACGGCCCGGCCTCGCGTCGTGGCGAGGTCGCGACCCTCTATGCCCAGCTGATCGACGACCCGAAGGAAAAGGTGTCGCTGTTCGGCGAGACGATCGTGAGCGGCGCCCGTGGTCCGGCGCTGGCCGCCCGGGCGGGTCGCGGCCGTGCGCTGATGAGCCTGGAACGGCCGGCCGAGGCGATCGACGACCTGGTCGAGGCGGTGGCGCTGGCCGCCGCCGAGGACCTGCCCGAGGCGTCGGCCTTCGCCCGCATCGACCTGGCCCACGCCTACCGGCTGGCCGACCGGCCGGTCGAGGCGGCCGAGGTGGCGGAGGAGGCGCTGCTGCGGCTCGAACGGCTCGGCCTGAACGAGCCGGCGAACGACGTCCGTTTCCTGCTCACCGACCTCTATCGGGCGCTGGGTGACGACGAGAGCGCGCTGGCCGGCTACCGCGAGCTGATCGAGCGGCTGACCGACAACCCGGCCGGCCGGGCCCCGGTCGGCGAGTCCCTGGCCGACCTGCTCTATCGCAAGGACCGTGACGCCGACGCGGCCGCGGCGTTCGGGGCCGCGGCGGCCGATCTGCACGAGGCCGGCGACCTGATCGGCGAGTTGCGGGCGCTGCGCCGGCAGGTCAGCGCGTTGCACTTCGCCGGCCGGGCGGAGGAGGCGGAGGCGGCCGCGCAGCGGGTGACCGACCTCTTCGGTGCCCTGCCGCCCGAGATGGCCCAGGTGCCCAACGCGATCTGGCAGCGCTGGATGACCGCGTTCGAGAGCGGCCGGGTGTTCATGTCGGCCGAGCGGTGGGACGACGCGATCGCCGAACTGCGGTCCGGGGTGGCCGGGCTGCGTGATCTCGGAGCCCTCGCCGACGCCGACCGTCTGACCAGCATGCTGGCCGAGGTGCTGCTCCGGGCGGGTGAACCGGCCGAGGCCGAGGCCCTGCTCAAGGGCGTGCTCGAGCGGCTGCCGGCCG
The DNA here is from genome assembly GCF_040682075.1 of Actinoplanes sp. NPDC051411. Classification (NCBI taxonomy): domain Bacteria; kingdom Bacillati; phylum Actinomycetota; class Actinomycetes; order Micromonosporales; family Micromonosporaceae; genus Actinoplanes; species Actinoplanes sp. NPDC051411. Next base: position 50,719 of record NZ_JBFBAD010000002.1, read on the forward strand.
ACGCGCCGGAGCGGCCGGGCCTGATCGAGCTGCAGGCCGAGGCCGCGCAGGCGGCCAAGGACCAGCCCAAGCGCCCGGGCCGGCGGTGGCCATGGTCGTGACGAAGGTAATCGACGAGCGCCTGAACGTCCGTTAAGGCGATGGCTTGACATCGGGTTAGAGTTGCCTCGTGACGACGGTTGATCAGCACCAGCGGCCGGGCCCGCCCGCACCTCGGCGGCGCTCGCGCCGCGACGAGATCCTCGAGATCGCCGTGGGCCTGTTCGCGGCCCGCGGCTATCACGGCGTCTCGATGGACGATATCGGCTCGGCGGCCGGGGTGACCGGACCGGCGCTCTATCACCACTTCGCGGGCAAAGAGGCGATGCTGGTCGCCGCGCTGATCCCGGTCAGCGAGGGCCTGCTGCACGGGGGTAAGGCCCGGGTCGCCCTGCATCCCGACGACGCCGAGGCCGCGCTCGCCGACCTGATCGACTTCCACGTCGAGTTCGCGCTGGCCAACCCGGCCGTCATCGCGCTGCACCTGCACGAACTCGACCGTCTGCCCGAGGAGCCACGCCGGCAGATCCGTCGTCTGCAGCGTCTCTATGTCGAGGAGTGGGTGGAGGTGCTGGGCAAGCTGCGGCCCGATCTCGACGCGCCCGAGGCCCGGGTGCTCGCTCACTCGGCGTTCGGCCTGATGAACTCGACGCCGTTCCTGGGCGGCGAGGTCGACCGCCGGCGCCGCGCCGCGTTGCTGCGTGAGGCGACGGTCCACGCGCTGGTGGGTCACTGATGATCGAGTCGCTCCTCGTCGCCAACCGGGGCGAGATCGCGCGCCGGATCATCCGGACGGCCAAGCGGCTGGGCATCAGAACTGTCGCGGTCTACTCCGAAGCCGACACGGGCCTGCCGTTCGTGGCCGAGGCCGACCAGTCGATCTGCATCGGCGCGCCTCAGGCGTACCGCAATGCCGAAGTGATCCTCGCCGCGGCGAAGGAGACCAAGGCGCAGGCGATCCACCCCGGCTACGGCTTTCTCAGTGAGAACGCCGACTTCGCCCGCGCGGTCGAGACCAACGGCCTGATCTGGGTCGGGCCACCCGCCGCCGCGATCACCGCGATGGGCGACAAGATCAACGCGCGCAACCTGATGGCCGAGGCCGGCGTGCCGGTGGCCCCGGGCAGCCATGACCCCGCGGCCACTGTGGAGGCCGCGATCGAGGCGGCGACCGCGATCGGTTATCCGGTCATGGTCAAGGCGGCCGCCGGCGGTGGTGGCATGGGCATGGCGGTCGCGGCCGACGAGGCGGCCCTGACCACCGAGTACGCCAAGGTGCGCGCGTTCGCCGAGCGGATGTTCGGCGACGCCTCGGTGCTGATCGAGCGCTACTTCCCCCGGGTGCGGCACGTCGAGGTGCAGATTCTCGGCTTGGCCGACGGCCGGGTGGTCGCCCTCTCCGAGCGCGAGTGCTCGGTGCAGCGCCGCAACCAGAAGCTGGTCGAGGAGGCGCCGTCGCCCGCGGTCGACCCCGGGTTGCGAGCACGCTTTCTGGCCGCCGCGGTCAAGGCCGGCGAGGCGGTCGGCTATCGCAACGCCGGCACCGTCGAATGCCTGCTCGACCCGGCGACCGGCGAGTTCTTCTTCCTCGAGATGAACACCCGCCTGCAGGTCGAGCACCCGATCACCGAGCTGATCCACGGCACCGACCTGGTCGAGCAGCAGCTGCGCATCGCCTCCGGCCTCGCACCCAACTTCGACGTCGACCGGCCGACCACCGGCCACGCCATCGAGCTGCGGATCAACGCGGAGGACCCGAAGCGTTTCCTGCCCGGCCCGGGCAAGGTCGTGACCTGGGCCGAGCCGTCCGGCGAGGGCGTACGCGTCGACTCCGGCTATGCCGAGGGCACGACGGTCACGCCGCACTACGACTCGCTGATGGCCAAGCTGATCGTCTTCGGCAGCGACCGGGCCGACGCGATCGCCCGGGCCCGGGCCGCGGTGGCCGGCTTCCAGATCGCGGGGCCGAAAAACAACCTGCCGTTCTTCGCCGAGCTGCTGGACAACGACGAGTTCCGGTCCGGTGACTACGACACCGGCATCGTTTCGCGGATGAGGTGATCATGGTGTCGTCGGTGAGTATTCGCGAGGTCGCCCCGCGGGACGGGCTGCAGAACGAGGAACCCGTCCCGACCGAGGCCAAGGTCAAGCTGATCGACGCGCTGAGCGACACGGGCGTCCGGCGGATCGAGGCGGTCTCGTTCGTACACCCGAGGGCCATCCCGCAGATGGCCGACGCCGACGAGGTCTGGTCGCGGGTCGCGAAAAATCCGGGCATACGTTACTCGGCGCTCATCCCCAACACGCGCGGCGCGCAGCGGGCGATCGCCGCCGGTTTCCGCGAGATCGAGGTCGTCGTCTCGGCGAGCGACACCCACAACCAGCGCAACCTCAACCGCTCGACCGAACAGTCCCTTGAGGACATCGCCCAGCTCATCCCGCTGATCCACGCGGCCGGTGCGACGCTCGAGGTGATCGTCGCAACGAGTTTCGGCTGTCCGTTCGAGGGCGACATCGACCCGGACCGGGTCGCGGGCATCGTGGCTCGCGTCCGCGCCGACGGCGCGGACCGCATCGCCTTCGGCGACACGACCGGCATGGCGACTCCGCGCCGGGTGCGTGATCTGCTGTCTTCCGTACGCCCGGACCTGCTGCACTTCCACAACACCCGCGGCACGGGTCTGGCGAACATCCTGACCGCCCTGGATCTCGGCATCACCGAGTTCGATGCCAGTGTCGGCGGCATCGGCGGCTGCCCCTACGCCCCCGGCGCGTCGGGCAACGTGGCCACCGAAGAGGTCGTCCACATGCTGCATGACATGGGCATAGACACCGGAATAGATCTCGATCGGCTAATCGAAACGGCCGAGATGGCGGAGAAGATGCTCGGCCGTACGCTGCCGTCGGGTGTTCTGCGAGCCGGCCCCCGCACCCGATTGGTGTGATTTCTGCCGCAGCACACTGCGATCATTTTTCCCTTTTGGCGGCGTGACCCCCGCAAGGCCGCTTCGTTACCAATACCGAGTGGCCGATATCGTCGCGATCTTCCAACGCGACGAATTCGCCACCGGTCGGAATTCGGCGACGAGGGGCGGATCATGACGGGGCTGGGGGTCGAGCGCCTGCGCACGGCGTTCCCGCTGTCGGTGCCGCCCACCGGTGTCTCCGCGCTCATGCCGCCTCACATCCAGGGGGCGGAGCGGCGGACGGGGCGCCGGGCCCGACGCACCCGATGGGGACTGCGCGTTCTCGTCGTCGGCGGCCTGGCCGGAGCGGCCTGGCTGCTCACCGGTGCCGCCGCGCACGCCGCGGACCGGACCGACGGGCCGTCCGGCTCGTTGCTCGGGTCCATCGTCGGCGACGGCGAATCCTCTGGAGTCTCCGGACTCCTGACAGCGGCCGCCCAGCCGCTGGAGTCCGTCTCCCCGGTCCATCAGCACCACGTCGTGGCCGCCGTTCTCGATCTACCGAGGCAGGTTCTGACCCGCCCGGCGAGGAAGCACGGTGCAACGGGCCACGATCACGCCAGAACCCCGGTCGGCGCCGCCATCGGCGCTGTCGACCACGTCCTGGGGGAGGTGGCCGGGCCTATCCGCCTCACCGGCGGTCCCGCTACCACCCACCAGTTGCTCGCCTCGATGACGGAACCCGCCGTCTCGGATTCGCGCCCGGTCACCGACCTGCCGCCCGATCCGGCTGCGAAGCCGGTGCGGCCGGACGAAGAACCGGCGCCGGTGGCACGCACGCCGGCCGCCGGGACGCCGCGGACCGCTCCCGTCACGAACCGCGCGAGCAACCCGATCCCGCCGACCCTGCCGGCCGCGGCCACCGTCCCCCGGGCGAGTGCGCCGACGCGGCACGTCAAGGTCGTCTCCCTCCCGTCCGTCCACCATCGGCACCGTGTCGCTTCGGCGATCCACGCGCCGGCGACGGTCAGCGAGGAGAACCCCGGGGGTGACGTACCGGCTGCGCCTCTGCAGCTGCACCTCGGGGACGCCAGCGGCACTCCGGCCACCAGTGGGTCGGGGACACCGACGGAGGGTGGGGCTCCGGCCTTCCTTCCGGCGGCGATCGCGGACAGCACGATGGCGAGCCATCTGCTCCCGATCGCGTCCGATGTCGAGGTCCGGCGTCACGACGCCGAGGCCCCGACCGTCTCACCTGACTAGCGAAGCTCTCTCACCATGACGAGGGCCTGAACTCGGCCCGATGTCAGGTTGAGAAGGTTCGCTGTGACAAGCGTTTGACGCCGGCCCAGGCGTCCGCAGACCGATTCCCTGACCGCTCGCGAACGAGCGGCGAGTCGGCACGCGCCAAAACCGTCACAACACCCGTACCGAAGGCGCCGAATGGGCGCACGTCGACAAGCGGGGTCAGGGCAGGAGAAATCGCGCCAGGGCACCGCTGCGCCCGAAATGCAGTTCCGGAACGCCATTCCAACTGAATATGTACGCCCCCAATTCGAAGTACATTTCTGAAAGGCACTTCTTCTTATGAAGACTTGGGTTCGCAAGACTCTGAGCGTCGGTGTCCTGGCCGCCGGCGCCCTGCTGTTCGCCCCGGGCGCCGCGCACGCCGACGCCCACCAGAGCAACGGTGACAACAACGGCATCCTCAACGGGACCCAGCTGGTCACCGGGGTGCAGGTGCCGGTGAACATCGTCGGCAACTCGGTCGGCATCCTGGGCGAGGCCAACTCCTTCGGCACCGGGATCAACCGGGTCGAGGGCACGCACGTCGGCCAGTTCAACGGCGACAACAACGGGATCGCCAACGGCACCCAGGCGTACCTGCCGATCAGCGTGCCGCTGAACATCGCCGGCAACTCGGTCGCGGTGGCCGGCGAGGCCAACTCGGCCGCGGCCGCGGCGAACGACGTCCACAGCCGGCGGGCCGAGAGCGGCCACACCACCGAGGGCGGGTGGGGCGGCAACGGCGGCGGCCAGTTCAACGGCGACAACAACGGGATCCTCAACGGCACCCAGATCTACGCGCCGATCAGCGTTCCGATCAACGCCTGTGGCAACTCGATCGCCCTGCTCGGCGGCGCGTACTCGCAGGCCCTCTGTGGCAACGACGTCTTCGGCGGCACCCGCGTGCACCGGTTCCACCGGGAGAGCGGCAAGGTCACCGAGAGCGCCTGGCAGAGCAACGGCGACAACAACGGGATCCTCAACGGGACCCAGCTGTACGCGCCGATCAGCCTCCCGGTCAACCTGTCCGGCAACTCGATCGCGGCTCTCGGCTCGGCCAACTCGCACGCCGTCTCCGGCAACCGGATCGAGTCGGCGCAGGGTGGCTGGGGCAACCAGAGCAACGGCGACAACAACGGCATCCTGAACGGCACCCAGATCGCGGCGCCGATCAGCATCCCGATCAACGCCTGCGGCAACTCGCTCGGCATCCTCGGCGGGGCCAGCTCGGCCGCGGCCTGCGGTAACGACGTCTTCGGCGGCGACGACGTGTGGATCGACGGCAACGGTCGCCGCCACCACGGCGGTCACGACGGTCACGACGGTCACGGTGTCCTCGGTGGCGACAATGGCCACAAGGGCGGTCACAAGGGCCAGAACGACGGCGACAACGGCAACCAGGGCGACGACAACGGCCAGTACGCGGGCGACAACGGCACCAAGCCGGCGAACAGCGGCTACGGCAACGGCACCGAGCCCGCCACCAGCGGCTACGGCAACGGCACCGAGCCGGCGACCGCGGGATACCAGGGCAACAAGGACGACAACGGCAAGTACGGCGACAAGGACACCCGTGGCAAGTCCAAGTCGACCGAGGCGTCGCCGGTCGCGAGCCTGACCGACACCGTCGGCGGGATGAGCGACAGCTCGGGCCTCGGTGGCCTGGGCCTCCTGAACACGCTGCGCTGAACGGGGCGATAGCGGAAACCCGGGTTGCGCCGGTCCCGGGCGCGACTCGAGCCGACGTCACGCGACGTCGGGTACCACCCGGTGCCCCTCCACGGCATCGGTAGCAGTGAAAACGGACGGGAGTCTCCGCAACCGGCGGGGGCTCCCGCCCGTCGTTGCCCCGGTCTTCCCGGATGGGATACCCTAACGATCGTTAAGTAGGAACGATCGTTCAGGTTCGGGAGGTCGTGTGACGATCGACGACGATTCGCTCGCCCAGACACGCAAGCGCGTGATGGCGGGCGGCGCCGAGCGCTACCACGCCGCCAACGCGGCCAAGGGCAAGCTCTTCGCCCGCGAGCGGATCGCCTTGCTGGTCGACGACGGTTCGTTCGTCGAGGACGGGCTCTATGCCAACAGCCTGGCCGACGGGCTGCCCGCCGACGGCGTGATCACCGGAATCGCCCGGATCGACGGCCGCGACGTCTGCGTGATGGCGAACGACTCGACGGTCAAGGCGGGCTCGTGGGGCGCGCGTACGGTCGAAAAGATCATCCGAATCATCGAGCGCGCCTATCAGACCTCGGTTCCCATGGTCTACCTCGTCGACTCGGCCGGAGCCCGCATCACCGACCAGGTCGACCTGTTCCCGGGCCGTCGCGGGGCCGGCAAGATCTTCCACACCCAGGTTCGCGCCTCCGGCGCGATTCCGCAGGTCTGTGCCCTGTTCGGTCCGTCGGCCGCCGGCGGAGCCTACATTCCGGCCTTCTGCGACGTGGTCGCCATGGTCGAGGGCAACGCCAGCATGTACCTCGGATCCGACCGGATGGTAGAGATGGTCACCGGGGAGAAGACGACGCTCGAGGCGATGGGCGGCGCCCGCGTGCACACCGCCGAGTCGGGTGTCGGCCACTTCCTCTGCAAGACCGAGCAGGAAGCGCTCGACGTCGTCCGCTCCTACCTCTCCTACCTGCCGTCCAACTGGCAGCAGCAGCCGCCGTCGGCCGAGGCCGGTCAACCGGGCAAAATGGACATTGCCGCTCTGGTGCCGGCCAGCGAGCGCCAGGCCTTCGACATGCGGCGCTACATCAAGGGCATCGTCGACGAGGGCTCGTTCTTCGAGATCCAGGCGCTCTGGGCCCGGGAGCTCACGATCGGTTTCGCCCGGCTCGACGGCGAGGTCATCGGGGTGGTCGGCAACAACTCGATGTTCAAGGGCGGCGTGCTCTTCGTCGACTCGGCCGACAAGGCGAGCCGGTTCGTGCAGCTCTGCGACGCGTTCAACGTGCCGCTGCTGTTCCTCTCCGACGTGCCCGGCTTCATGGTCGGCTCGGCGGTCGAGAAGCAGGGCATCATCCGCCACGGCGCCAAGATGATCACCGCGATCTCCGAGGCGACGGTTCCCAAGATCTGCGTGATCGTGCGCAAGGCCTACGGCGCCGGCCTGTACGCGATGGCCGGCCCCGGCTTCGACCCGGACGCCACGATCGCGCTGCCCACCGCCAAGATCGCGGTGATGGGCGCGGAGGCAGCGGTCAACGCGGTCTACGCCAACAAGATCGCGGCCCTCGGTTCCGACGAGGAGCGGGCCCAGTTCGTTGCCGAGCGCCGAGCCGAATACGAGCGCGACATCGACATCATGCGCCTGGCCAGCGAACTCGTCGTCGACACGGTCGTCGAGCCGGCCGACCTGCGCGACGAGCTCATCCGCCGCTACGCCGCCGCGCGCGGCAAGGACCGTAGCTTCTCCCGGCGCCGCCACGGCGTCACGCCCGTCTGATCCTCTCCGCCCCAAGGAGCAGTCATGGTCGACTTCCGCCTCACCGAGGAACAGGAAGCCCTGCGCGAGTCCGTGCGTGAGTTCGCCCAGGAACAGGTCGCGCCGGTGATCGCCGACTTCTACGAGAAGAAGGCCTTCCCCTACGACCTGGTCCGCCAGATGGGCAAGATGGGCCTGTTCGGCCTGCCGTTCCCGGAGGAGCACGGCGGCATGGGCGGCGACTACTTCGCGCTCTGCATCGCCCTGGAGGAAGTGGCCCGGGTCGACAGTTCGCTGGCCGTCACCCTCGAGGCGGGGGTCTCGCTCGGCGCGATGCCGATCCACCGCTTCGGCACCGCCGAGCAGAAGGCCCGCTGGCTGCCCCGCCTGATCGCCGGCGAGGCGCTGGCCGGGTTCGGCCTGACCGAGCCGGGTTCGGGCTCCGACGCCGCGGCGATCGCCACCCGCGCGGTCCTCGACGAGTCGACCAACGAGTGGGTGATCAACGGCAGTAAGGCGTTCATCACCAACTCGGGCACCGACATCACGTGCCTGGTCAACGTCATGGCGGCGACCGGCACCAACCCGAACGGCAGCAAGGAACTCTCCACGATCATCGTCCCGACGGGCACTCCCGGGTTCACCGTCGCGCCGGGCTACTCGAAGGTCGGCTGGTGCGCGTCGGACACCCACGAGCTGTCCTTCGACGACGTACGCGTACCGGCGGAAAATCTGCTCGGCCAGCGCGGCCGCGGCTTCGCCCAGTTCCTCCGCACCCTCGACGAGGGCCGGATCGCGATCGCCGCCCTCTCGGTCGGTCTGGCCCAGGGCTGCGTCGACGAGTCGGTCAAATACGCGGGCCAGCGCCAGGCCTTCGGGCGCACGATCGGCAACTACCAGGCTGTCCAGTTCCTGATCGCCGACATGGAGCTGCGGGCGCATACTGCCCGGCTGGGCTACTACGACGCGGCGGCCCGCATGCTGGCCGGTGACGACTTCAAGCGGTACGCCGCGATCGCCAAGCTGAACGCCAGCAACGCGGCCATGGAGAACAGTCGATATGCCACTCAGGTGCACGGTGGCTACGGCTTCATGAACGAGTCGGCGGTGGGCCGGTTCTACCGCGACGCCAAGATCCTGGAAATCGGCGAGGGCACCTCCGAGGTGCAGCGCATGCTGATCGCCCGCGGACTCGGACTGTAACTTTCCGGCTTTTTCGGGCAGGGAATGCGTCCGCTTCCCGACAACGACGGGTCCTGGCTCGCCGCGTATAGACAGCGGTGCCTAGGTTCGAATCATGGCAGCGGACGAGGGGGCGGACCAGGGCGGTTCCGGCTTCGCCGTCGTGTTGCGCCGGCACCGGTTACGGGCCGGTCTGACCCAGGAGGAGCTGGCCGTCCGGGCCGCGATCGGCGTCCGGACGGTCCGTGATCTCGAGCGTGGCCGGGCGTCCCGGCCGCAGCGCACGACGGTGGAGTTGCTGTCGGCCGCCCTGGGCCTGGCCGCCGCCGACCGGGAGGCCTTCCTGGCCGCCGCGCGCGGGCAGGCCCCCGACGAGGCGCTGCCGCCGACCGCCTTCCTGCGCATGCCACCGCCACCCGCCTTCGAGCTGGTCGGCCGCGACGAAGATCTCGACGAGCTGGCCGGCCGTCTCTCGGCGACCGACGGGCCGCGCGGCGTGACCCTGGTCGGCATCGCGGGCGTCGGCAAGACCAGCCTCGGCTTCGTGGTCGCCCACCGGGTCGCCGGTTTCTATCCGGGTGGCGTCGCCGGCATCGTGGTCACCGACAACGCCTCGGCCGGCGAGCTCGCGGCCAGCGTCGCGGCCGGTTTCGGCGTCGGCCGCCCGGAAGACCTGACGCCCCGGTTCGGCGGCCGGCCGGCACTGGTCTTCGTCGACGCCGTCGAGCGGGCGCCCGAGGCCGCGGCCGAGATGCTCGCTCAGCTCCTGGGGCGCATCCCGACGCTGCGCTTCCTGGCCACCGGTCGGCACCCGGTGGGCCTGCCGAGCGAACGGGTCTGGCCGCTGGCGCCGCTGCTCACGCCGCCGACCGAGTCGGAAACCACGCTCGCGGAGATCTCGGCGTACCCGGCCGTTGGTTTGTTCCTGGAACGTCTCAGCCGGGTGCGCCGCACGCCGCTGGAACCCGAGGAGATCGCGCCGCTGGCCACCCTGGTGCGCCGGCTCGGCGGCCTGCCGCTGGCGATCGAGCTGGCCGCGGCGCGCAGCCGCGTGCTGACCGTGCCCGAGATCCTCGACCGGTACGGCGACCGCGTCCTCGACCTCTCCCGCCCCGGCGGCGCCGGCCCCGAGACGGTGGTCTCGCTGCGCGACGCCGTGGCGGCCAGCTATCGCCTGCTCAACGCCGGTGAGCAGCACGCGCTGCGGCGGCTGTCGATGTTCCGCTACCGCTGGTCGCTGGCGCTCGCCGAGCAGATCACCGCGGGCACCCAGACCGACGGCTCCGACGTCGTGCACCTGCTCGACCGGCTGCTCGAACTCGGTCTGCTCAGCGTCCGCGGCAGCCGGACGTTCCGGTTCCGCCTGCTCGACGTGGTGCGCGACTACGGCGCCGAGCGGGCGGCGGCCGAGGGCGAGCTGCTCGACGGCCGGCGCCGGCACGCCGAACTGCTCGCCGAGCTCACCCAGGACATCGCGCCCGACCTGGTCGGCAACCGGCTGTTCGACGCCGCGAGCCGGCTCGACGACGTCGCCGGCGATCTGGGGGCCGCGCTCGCCTTCGCCGCCCGCGAGGAGCCCGAGGTCGCGCTGCGCATCGCGGCGTCGCTGCCGCGCTGGTGGCGGTTCCGGGGCCGCGACGTCAGTGGCCGGCAGTGGCTGCGGCGGCTGCTCGACGACCCGCGCACCGCCGACGCCGACCCGGCGGTCCGCGCGTGGGCCAAGGTCGGGCTGGCGCAGCTGGCGCTGGAGCACGGCGCCGGGGCCGAGGAGATCGAGTCGGTCGAGTCGGCGGTGGCCGAGTTCGAGCACCTCGGCCTGGCGGCCGGGCAGTCGACCGCACACACGATGCTGGCCGCCCTGTGGATGACGACCGGCGGCTACAGCGCGTCCCGCCGGCACGGCGAGGCGGCCCTCGCGCTGGCGCAGCGCAGCGGCAAGGTCCGCGACATGGCGGTGGCCGAGAACAACCTGATCTGGCACGAGATCCGCGAGGGCGACCTGGCCGCGGCCCGGCGCCGGCTGGCCGCGGTCGACCAGCTGGCGAGCGACGGCGGCGACGATCGGCTGCGCGCGGTCGCGCTGGCCAACCTGGCCGAGGTGGCGCGGCTTCAGGGCCGGCCCGACGAGGCGCAGCGGCTGGGCCGGCGGGCGATGATCGAGCTGGAGCGGATCGGCGATCCCAACCACCGGCGGCGGCTGCTGGCGACGATCGGGCTGGCGCTGGCCGAGGCGGGTCACTCGAGCGAGGCCGAGGAGGTGTTGACCCGGTTGCGGGTGTCGGACGACATCACGCCGGACGGCCCGGCCGCGGTGGTCGAGGCCGCGATCGCGCTGCGACGCGGCGATCAGAAACTCGCGGCCGAGTTCTTCGGTCGCGCCGCCGATGCGTACGAGGGGGCCCACGACCCTCGCGACGTCGTGGAGGCCCTGGTCGGACTGATCGTCAGCACGCCCGACGCGGAGGAACGTGCCGCGGGCATCCGCCGGCTGGCCGAGCTCCTGCGTTCGAACGGCATCACGCTGGTCGCCCGGGAACTCGATCGCCTGGGACCGGAAGTCGTCGCCCAGCTGTAGAAAGTCGCCCAGCGGTAGAGGTTTGCGCAGGGGGAGCGGCCCACCGGCGTGGCGCGGACGGCCGGCAAAGCGTGCCCCCCACGCGCCGGCCATCACAACGCCCCACCAGTAACGCGGCGAGAACGATAGCTCCCCCGTCAGCCCCGCGTCCGTCGCCTCGGTCGCGCCGCATCCCCCTTGCGCGGATCACAGTAGCCGCGGAAGCACGGCCTACCAGGGCAATATGTCCGTTTACCCGGCCGAGTCGCCCTGTTCTGCCGGTAGTTCTGCCGGTTGCCCGGTAAACCCCGTTACGCTGCGTCAGACTGCGATTCGTCGGTGCTACCGGCCGTCGCGCACGGGTTCACCGCATCGCGGATCGCGCGCATCGCGTCGAGAAGAACGTCGAGCTGTTCGGGGGTCAACTGACCGATGAACCACTGCTGCAGGAGCTCGAGGTGACCGGGCAGCACCTCGTCGAGACGCTGCCGGCCCTCGGTCGTGATCACCGCATAGGAACTGCGGCGGTCACTCGCACATGCCTCGCGGCGGACCAGGCCGTCGCGGTCCATCCGGTCGACCACCCGGGTCACGCCGCTGGTCGACAGCGAGGTCTGGCCGGCGAGGTCGGTCATGCGCAGGCGGCTGCCGGGCGAGCGGGCCAGACGCATCAGGACCTCGAACTCGACCTGGGACAGCCGGTGCTCTTCGAACTGCCCGGCGAAGCGGTTGGTCAGCCCGGTGAAAGCCTCCGCGAACAGGCCGAAGGCGGTGAAGCGAGGGTCGTCCAGTTCCGTACTCACGGGTGCGATCCTACCTCAACCACTTGACAAGCGGAATATTGCTTGGCATATAGTTGCTGTGTCACACAACAACTCCCCACCTGACCAAGCTCTTCGAGAGAAGGAAACGTCATGACCGAGTCCGCAGTCGGCACCCGCAAGTTCGATGGCCTCGACATCCCGGTTGCCGGCACTTACGTGCTCGATGCCGCGCACAAGAGGGTCGGCTTCGTGGCGCGCCACCTCGTGGTGGCCAAGGTGCGCGGGCAGTTCGCCGAGGCGACCGCCACCATCACGGTTGGCGAGGACCCGCTGCAGTCCTCCGTCACCGCGTCCATCAACACCCAGAGCATCGAGACCGGCCAGGTCGACCGCGACAACCACCTGCGCAGCGGCGACTTCTTCGAGTCGGAGAAGTACCCGACCATGGAGTTCCGCAGCACCGGCATCAAGTCGCACGCCGGCGCCGAGTTCGTGCTCGACGGCGAGCTGACGATCAAGGACGTGACCAAGCCGGTCGAGCTGACCGTCGAGTTCGACGGCGCCGCGGTCAACGGCTATGGCAAGTCGCTCTTCGCCTTCACCGCCACGACCGAGATCGACCGTGAGGACTGGGGTCTGACCTGGAACATGGCGCTCGAGAGCGGTGGCGTCATGGTTGGCAAGAAGGTCAAGATCGAGATCGAGGGCGAGGCCATCCGCCAGGACTGACCTTCCACAATCGAGCCGCCGTCCGGATATCGGACGGCGGCTCTTTCGTATCTAGCGCCGGTTCATCGTGAATGGCAAGGTAGACCGAGCGCGTATACGCGCTCACAGAGTGGTGATCAAACGTCCATTTTGTCCTAGTTATTGAACGCCCGGGCTGTTCAGAAGGTCAGTGGGCCTGGAGGGGTAAGTGGGCAAGGATCTTTTAACCGCTGTCTTCGCACCCGAGGATCGTGTCCAATACCGACAAAAGGTGCGGCGCTGCCTCGATGCCCTGGCGATCATGCTCGACCGGGAATCGTTCGAAACTGACAACGGCATGACCGGGCTCGAGATCGAACTCAATCTGATCGACGCCCAGGCGCAGCCGGTCATGCGCAACGCCGAAGTGCTCGCCGGCCTCGGCGATCCCACCTTCCAGGCCGAACTCGGACAGTTCAACCTCGAACTCAACACACGGCCGCGCCGGATTTCCGGCGACGGCTTCGGGGAGTACGAGCGGGACGTCCTCGACAGCCTCCGGCGCGCCGACTGTGCCGCCGCGAGCGAGGCCGGACTGGTGCTGATCGGCATGCTGCCCACGCTCGCCCCCGACCACCTGGTGCTCGCCAACCTGTCGGCCAACGCCCGCTACCGCCTGCTCAACGACGAGATGGTCGGCGCCCGCGGCGAGCAGTTCCACCTCGACATCAGAGGCGTCGAGCGCCTACAGAGTGCCAGCGACTCGATCGCGCCCGAGGCGGCCTGCACCAGCGTGCAGTTCCACCTGCAAGTGCCGCCGGACAGGTTCGCGCACTACTGGAACGCTTCCCAGGCGGTGGCCGGCATTCAGGTCGCGATCGGGGCCAACTCGCCCTACTTCCACGGGCGGCGGCTCTGGGCGGAGACCCGGATCGCGCTGTTCGAGCAGGCCACCGACACCCGGCCGGACGAGCTCAAGGCGCAGGGCGTACGCCCCCGGGTCTGGTTCGGCGAGCGCTGGATCACGTCGGTCTTCGACCTGTTCGAGGAAAATGTGCGCTACTTCCCGCCGCTGCTGCCGATCCTCGAGGAAGAAGATCCGGTGGCGGTGCTGGAGGCCGGCGGGGTGCCCCGGCTCGGCGAGCTGCGCCTGCACAACGGCACGGTCTACCGCTGGAACCGCCCGGTCTACGACGTGATGAACGGCCGTCCGCACCTGCGGGTCGAAAACCGGGTGATCCCGTCCGGCCCGACCGTCGTCGACCTGCTGGCCAACGCGGCGTTCTACTTCGGCCTGATCCGGCAACTCGCCGAGGAGGAACGCCCGATCTGGTCGCAGCTGACGTTCGCCGCGGCCGAGGACAACTTCCACGTCGGCGCGCGCCGCGGCATCGAGGCAACGGTCTTCTGGCCCGGCATCGGCGAAACCCCGGTGGTCGATCTGGTCAGATCGGTCCTGCTTCCCAAGGCGTACGCCGGGTTGGCGCGCTTCGGCGTCGACCAGGTCCATCGTGATCGTCTGCTCGGAGTCATCGAGGACCGCTGCCGGCTGGGCCGCAACGGGGCCAGCTGGCAGGCCGAGGCGGTGTGGGCGGCCGAGCACCGCCGAGGGCTGAACCGCACCGCGGCGCTGCAGGAGATGGTGCTTCGCTACCGGTCGCTCCAGCAGTCGAACGCGCCGGTCCACACCTGGCCGGCCATCTGAGGAAAAGAACCGGCCGGCGCTGCCGCCCCCCGGGGCATCGCCGGCCGGTCGCCCGGGAAGGATCAGGAAACGTCGGCCACCGTCATCGACGAGGCGTCCGGAGCAACGATCTTCGGGAGGGCCTTCTCGAACCGGGCGTCCAGAGTGCGGCTGGGCAGCACCCGCGTGGCCGGCAGCAGCGCGTTCACGGCGCCGAACTCGGCCGCCTTACGCCGCTGGTCGGGCGTCCCGTGGTGACTGACGTTGGTGAACTGGCAGTCACCCAGGTCGTAGAACATCTGCACGAAGTCCTGCACCCGCTTGATGCCGACGTGACCACCACGCAGGTGGGTCAGGTAGTAGGAGCCGAACGTGTCGGCCATCAGCTCGAGCCGGCGGCTCGCCTCGGGGCCGGTGAGCGTGGTCGCCGTGTCGAGCCCGTCCTGATATTGCACGTGGTGGCCGAACTCGTGGGACAGGATCGCGTCCGGGGCGATGTCGTCGAGGCCCAGCGTCTTCATGCCCTCGAGCACCCCGTCACCGACCAGGATCTTGTCGGTGACCGTGCCGACACCCGGCACCGGCTCACCCTTGGCCGAGAAGGCGAAGGCGTTGAAGGTGAAGAGCGGGAAGTCGCCGTGGTCGAACTTGTCCTGGTCGGCGATCTGCCGGAACGCGTCCGCGAGCTGAGCCGCGACGTCGTCGGTCAGGGTCGGCAGCTCGGCCTTGAGGGCGCGAGCGACCCGGGTGGTGTCGAGCAGCGTGCTGCCGTGCACCGGAACGAGCTCGATGCCGGACGACTTGATGTCCCAGAAACCCTTCAACCCGGCGAAGCGGCGCTGCAGGCGCGTCGTGTATTCGCCGTCCAGTCCGAAGTGGCGGCTGGCCGCCGGCTCGGGGAAGAGCAGGGCGTCGTAGTCGACCGGGTCGTAGATCAGGATCACCGCGAGGTTGAGCAGGTCGTCCTGGGTCAGCCCGGCGGTCAGGCTCTGCACGTACGCGGTGGCCGGGGTATCGCCGCACTTGTAGTCGGCGGGGTCGATGACCGCGTCGATGACGTCCTGGGCCGTGCTGTCCTCGGTCAGGCCGAGCCGGTCACCCAGCGCCGCGACCTCGCTCCGGGCATCGGCCGGCAGCAGCGCGTTGATCTTTTCGTAGAGGGCCCGCGACTGGGTCTGGGTGAGGTTGCCGCCGGCGTCAGCCTGAGCCGGCGCCGAGATAAGACTCAGCGACAGGACCGAGGCGGCCGCGGCGACACCCAGCGTGAAGAGTCTGCGCACGGGTGCTCCTTTCGAGCTCGTCGATATCGACCAGTATCGACAGGCTCGAAGGCGATGCGTACGCGCGCCGGATGTCCGAAACCGGCATGTCGAGTTAAAGCCACCCGTGCCGGCTCGCCTGCACCCCGAGCTGGAACCTCGTCTGCACCCCGGCCATCTCCTGCAGGCGGCTGATCCGGCGCGCCACCGTACGCTCGCTGACCCCCAGCTCCCGCGCGATCGACTCGTCGGTCAAGCCGGCGCTCAGATAGCCGAGCAGCCGCCGGGTCTCCGGATCGGGGCCGGCGTCGGACTCGCCGGTGATCGGCACCGCCATCTTCCAGAACACCTCGAAGACCCCGACCAGCCCGGCCAGCAACGGCGAGTCGTGAACGACCAGGGCGGCCACCCGATGATGCCCGGCCACCGAGGCGCGCGCGGCCACCAGCGCCCAGCGGTCGTCGACGATCGCCAGGTTCATCGGCACGTCAGGCACCACCCGGGCCTGCTCACCGGCGTCGGCGCAGAGCTCGACCATGCGGCGGGCCTCCGGGTCGTGCAGCACGCTGGTGCCGTAGATGACCTGGTAGCGCACGCCCCGCGCGAGCGCCTCGAAGAGCCCGCCGACGATCGTGTGATGGTTGGAAGCCAGGTTGCCGACGGTCATGGCCCGCACCTGCTCACGGGAGTCGACCTGCACGCGGTCGAGCACCGCGCGGGCGGCCTCCGGCGAGGGAAGCAGCTCAAGGTAGGTGTTCTGCCCGGCGCCGCGCGCCCAGAGCTGACTCAGCCCACCCGCGATCTCCCGGGCCAGGGCGGCCTCGCGCGCCCGTTGCTGGGCCAGCTCCTCCAAGGCCAGGTGCGGCGGAACCGGCAGAACCCGGTCGGCCCGCGGCTCGACCAGCCCGAGGCGGCGCAGGTCGGCGAGGAGCGGCTCGAGTTCGCCCAGCTCACGCCCGACCCGGCCGGCCAACTCGGCCGGCGAGGCGGCGCCGTGCTCGACCAGGTCGGCGTAGGCGCGCATCGCCGCATCCGAGATTCCCAGCGCGGCCAACGGATGCATGCTGCCGTTCTACCAGCGTTTCATCGAACGACGCGGGTCAATCGACGTCGGGCCGGGGATTGATCCGCGCGACGGTCGGACTGGCCGGAGGCGGCGTGACTGTCGATTGTGGGGTTTTGTCGCTTTCCGGGGCCTTGGGGGCGGCCTTCTTGGCCCGGCCACGGGGGCGGGCCGCGGCCGCGAGCTCGGGGTCGGCGCCCGCGGAGCTCGACCGGCTGCTGTTCGAGGCCGGCTTCGAACGGTCGTCGGCCCCTCCCGCCGCCGCAGCCGCCGTCCTTCCGGCCGATGCACCCGATGCGCCCGGGTTGGCCGTCGACGGCCGCGGGCTGGGTGGATTGGCGCGCCCCGGATTGGCCGGCGACGGCCTTGAGCCGGACGGGTTGACCGGCGACGGTTGAGCGCCGGACGGGTTGACCGGCGACGGCTTGCCGGTCGCTGGATTGACCGGCGACGGCTTAGCGCTAGCCGGGTTGAGTGGCGATGGTTGAGCGCCGGGCGGGTTGACCGGCGAGGGCTTGCCGGTCGCCGGGTTGAGTGGCGACGGCTTGGCGCTCGGGGGGTTGACCGGCGACGGCCTAGCGGTCGAAGGGGTGACCGGCGACGGGTTGGCGTTCGCTGGGTTGACCGGTGAGGGGGCCGAGGGTGGGGCATTGGTGGGCGACGGGCTGCCGGCCGGCGGGCCGGGGCGTGACGGATTGCCGGCTCGGGAGGCGGCGGACGGCTTCGGAGCCGCCGCGGGTGAAGACGAAGGGCTGCCGGCCGGTGTCGCAGAATCGGTCGGCCGCGACGCCGAGCGGGCTGCGGCCGACGTCTGGCTGGGGACATTTCGCCCGGCGGGGTCATTGCCGGATTGCCTGGTGAGGTCGTCCGCAGAGGCATCCGAGGCGGTGTCGGCGGTCGGCTGAGCCGGGGCCCTCCGGCCGAAGAGGAACCGGGAAAATTTGCTCTTCTGCTTGGCCGGTTCGGGCGGAAACGTCGCCGGGTCGGCAGCCGGAACCGTCGCCACGCCGGTCGCCCCCAGGCCCGCCTCGTCCGAGCCGGTCCGGCCGGCCTGCGGCGTGCCGGTCGAGCTGGCCTGCGGCGCGCCAGACGGGTTGGCCTGGGGAGTGCCGGTCGGGCTGGCCTGCGGCGCGCCGGTCCGGCCGGCCTGGGGTGTGCCGGTGGGGCGGTCCTTCGAGCCAGACTCGTCTGCGGCGCTTTGTTGGAATTTGTCCGAAGTGGTCGGCCGTGAGCCCTTGGAGCGACCCAGACGGAAGCCCTTCCGGCCGCTGAGGCGCGGTTCGTCCGAGTCGGTTTGGTCGGGCTCCTCCGAGGGCTCCCTCGCGCTGGTCGGACGAGGTTCGTCCGAGTCGGTTCGGGGCCACTCGCCTGAGGCGACCGGGCGGGGCTCGCGCGCGCTGCCTGAGACGGTGCCTTTCCGGGCGGCCGGGGCGGGGCTGTTCGGATCGGACTGGTCGGGCTTGTCCGTGGTGACCGCGTCGGGGTCGTTTGCGCTGGTTGAGGCGACGCCCCTGCTCCTGGTCGGGCGAGGTTTGCCTGGCTCCTTCGTGCTGGGCGCGCGGCCTGTCCTGCTGGGGTTGTCGAGGTCGTCCGAAGTGGGGGCTGGGGACTTCGAGCGGGTCAGGCGGAAGCCCTTGCGGCCGGTGGGGCGGGGGGCGGCGGGGAGGGCCGGGATCAGGCGGGTGTGGAGGGACTGGGCCAGGGAGACGGTGATGGCTGAGCCGGCCAGGCCGGCGACCACGGCGTACGGGGCGATCAGGTAGGCCGACTCAAGGGGGCCCAGGGCGCCGGTCAGTTGGGGCGCCAGGAGGAAGAAGGCGGCCGCCACCAGCAGCGGGCCGACCGCGCCCGAGGTGGCGGCGCCCAGACCGAAGTGGCCGCGGCGGGCGGCCGGGGTGACCGAGATGATGCCGATGATGAAGGCGGCGGCCAGGGTGAGCACGGCGCTCGGCCAGAAGATGGTGCCGTAGAGGTGGCCGGTGCCGCCGGTGAACTGCCAGCTTGTCAGATAGGTGGCCGAGGGGCGGTGGATGGTCAGCTCGACCACGACCGCGCTGATCGCCAGGGCCCACAGCCAGAGGCCGGTGGTGATGAGGTTGGCGGCCACCGGGCGGGAGACCACGGCCCAGTAGGCCACCACCAGGCCCAGAAGCACGCCGACGATCGCATAACCGGCGGCGATGACCTGGGGGGAGAAGGTGTCACCGCGTACGGCCGAACGGGCGGGAAGCGCGATCAGCGCGACCGCCACCAGGGCTCCGATCGCCGCCGCGGCGGCGAGAGTGAGCCGCCAGGGACCGCTCAGCCGGACCGCGCCGGCGGAACCCACCGGGCGCGGCTTCGGGCCGCCGCCGATCCGGCTCGCGATGACCGCGCCGAGGACGGTGGCGCTCGCGGTGATCCAGATGGCCCAGCCGAGGCTGCCCAGCCAGACGCTGTCGTCGGGGGTGTCGGTGAGTGGCCAGACCACCACGCCGAGGCCGTAGCCGAGGCCCAGTTGCGCGGCGCCGGTGCCCGCGGATGCGCCCGCCGCGGCGGCGACTCGTGCTGTCCAGCCCATATCGGCCATGCCGGGCACTGTAGCGGTCGGCGCCGATGCCTGCGAATCCATCACATGGGGCGCCACCGGCGCCTTTGTCCCGCGGGGGTGCCACTTCTCACTCAAGATTGGATACGTTGACCCGTGCGGGTGACGGTTGGGAGTGGCGATGTCCGACGAGCGTGACGAGACGCGGAGTTTCTCTCCGTTCGACGATGCCACGTGGGCCGAGGACGCCGGTCCGGGTCGCCGCCGGCCTCCGGACGACGCCACCCGATTTCAGTCGTCGGCCCGTGATGACCGGACGGGTCAGCAGCCACCGGCTCGGGATGACGACCGGACGCAGGTCGCGCCGCCGGCCCGAGGTGAGGACCAGACGCCGGATGATGGCCGGACGCGGGTTCAACCGGGTGTGCCGCCGGTTCAACCGGGTGTGCCGCCGGTTCAACCGGGTGTGCCGCCGGTTCAACCGGCTGTGCCGCCGGTTCAACCGGCTGTGCCGCCGGCGGATGCCACGGCGGTGATGCCGCCGGCCGAGGGCGGGGCGGCCTGGTCGGGGCGGGCCGAGGTGCGGGCCCCGCAGCCGGGGCGCACCGAATATCAGCAGGTCACGGACTGGCCGGCCGCGCCCGAGACGCCGCGCAACGACCGCTGGTGGATGCCGATCGTCGTCGGGATCATCGTGCTCGTGCTGCTGGCCGCGCTGGGCTGGGGCATCTATCTGATCGTGCAGAACTCGGGGAACGACAACTCCCCGGCACCCGCGGTCACCACCTCGGCCGCGGCGCCGACCACGGTGGCGACGACGGCCGAAACCACGGAGCCGACGACCGAGCCCACCACGACCACACCGACGACGGAGCCGACCACGACCGATCCGACGGACGACGCGGTCGCCATTCCGGCGTTGCGGGGTCTGTCGGTGGCGGACGCCAAGGCGGCGCTGAAGGGGGTCGGCATCACGTCGACCCGCGTGATCTATCGGTCGAGTGACGCGGAGCCGGACACCGTGATCGACAGTGATCCGGAGGAGGGGCAGGAGGTTCCACCGGACACCAGGGTCACGCTGCTCGTTTCGGAGCCGGGCACCGCGACGACGGCGACCGCTACCGACCCGGCGGACGGCAACTAGCGGTTCAGCGGTAGAAGATCAGCGGTCGGAGATCAGCGGTTGCTTCGCATGCGGGCCGCGACCGAACCCGAGCCGATGCCGGGCTGGCGACCGTTGCGGGCGCGCGGGTCGGGCGCCTTGCCGACCGCTCGCAGGCCGCCGACCTGCACGAAGATGGAGCGTCGCTCGACCGCGTCCCCAGATGCGTTCAACTCGTAGCCGTCGAGCCAGATCCATCCCTCGTAGGTCGGCCAGTCGTGGACCCGGATCACGCGGAAGAGCATCGGCGCCGCGAATTGGACGCTCGCCGCCTTCGTCACATGTATGACATCACCGGACCGAGGAAGCACGTCATCTCCTGCCCTGAAACTTGTCTCGGGGTGCACGTTGACACAGGTGGACCAGTGTGCCCGGGAGAAACACCATGGCAAACCTCCGACGATGCCAATATTCGTCGAAAGTCGCGGAACGTCACCATCGCCGATCTCCCGTCGCCGTAAGGTGGGTGTCCACCTCGGACGAACGGTTGCGTCGGCTCCCCGTTAACGGCAACATCCAGTGCCTGAGCCGGACTGCGGCCCCGTCACTCACAAGTGCATTAAGTGACGCGGGCCATACCGAAAGATTGCACCACGGTGGCTGCCGATGCAAGTTGCATGTCAGCCTTCCGTGATTGTTGATGTTCACTCATCTCGCTTGAACGGTTCAATGATCAACAGAGAGACTGTGAGCATGAATACCCCCCGTAGTCCGACCATTCGTCGCCGGCGCCTGGGGTTCGAGTTGCGCCGGCACCGGGAGGCGGCCGGGATCACGATCGACGTGGTGGCCGAGAGGCTGGGCTGCTCGGCGTCCAAAGTGTCCAGAATTGAGACGGGTCACACCGGGGCTGCTCCGCGCGATGTCCGTGACATATTGGACATTTACGGCGTACCGGAATCGGTCAAGGAGGAGCTCGTCCAAATTGCCCGGGAAGCCCGGCAAAAGGGGTGGTGGCATCCTTTTTCGACGGTTCTCAACAGTGCGTATGTCGGGCTCGAGGCGGCCACAAGATCTATTCGGACGTACGAACAGCAGGTAGTTCCCGGTCTGCTGCAGAGCGAAGAGTATGCAATTGCGATGATTCGGGCCGCCCGGTTGGGGGACACCGACTCGGAAATAGAGCAACGGGTGCACGTCCGCATGGCACGACAGTCGTTATTGACTCAGGACGATCCCATCGATCTTCGGGTGGTGCTTGATGAAGCGGTGTTGAGCCGGCCGGTCGGCGGCGACAAGGTCATGCGAGATCAATTAATACGATTGGTCGACGCGGCCCGGCTGCCGAACGTGATAATCCAGATCTTGCCGTTCGCGGCGGGACCGCACGCCGGCATGGACGGCACCTTCGCGATTCTCGAGTTCGAGGAGGACGAGGACGCCGACGTAGTGTTCGCCGAGAACGCCACCGGTGGGCTGTTTCTGGAGAAGGCCGAGGAGCTTCGCAAGTACTACTCCATCTTCGAGACGATCCGGGCAACCGCCCTCCCTCCCGAGGAGTCCATCGAGATGATCGAGATGCTGGTAGAGGAGCCATTGTGGAAGTTGAAGCGAAGGGTTTCCGGATCGATCTGAGCCGGGCGCAGTGGTTCAAGAGCACCCGTAGCGGCCCGAACTCCGACAACTGCGTCGAGGTCGCCTTCGTCGACGAGATCATCGCGGTGCGGGACTCCAAGCGCCCTGACGGCCCGGCGTTGATCTTTACCCAGGCGGAGTGGGACGCCTTCGTCGGCGGTGCCAAGGACGGCGAGTTCGACGTCTGACCGGCTCCGGCCCGGTTGTCACGGCCGGCCCCGCCGCGCGGTGGGCGCCCGGCCGGCCGTAGTCATTTCGCCGCCCTCCTCGTTGAACGCCGTAAGCGCGGCCGTGACCGCGCTCACGAGCGGGGAAATCACCGAACGAGGCAAGGCAGAATATGACGATTGGTTCGGAAAACCTGGGCAACGGCTCCGCCACGGCGCAGGACCGGTTCAGCGGCGGGGTCAGCGCGTACCGGCAGGGGCGCCGGGAGTCCGCGCTGTCCGGGGATAGTGACGGCGAACTGACTTCGCGGTCGAGCAGTTCCTCCGGACTGCCGACCCGCTCGCCCGGCCGCTCGCACAGCATCGAGCCGACCGGTGTGCTCGACCGTGCCCCTTCACTGCCGTCGCTCGACCTGCCGGGGCTGAGCGAGTCGGTCTTCCCGTCGTCGGGCTGGCCGGACTCGACCTCCTCGCAGTCGATGGCCGACCACCCGCTGCTGCGCGGCCTGCTGATGGAGCTGCCGGCGCGGGGGACGCTGCCGCCGTCGGAGTGGCTGGACCGGTGGTTCGAGGCGGCGCGATCCATCTTGGAACTGCTCTATGTGCAGGAAGCACGCAGGAGCTGATCTCTCAACGGGTCCGGACCGGGGTGCGGCGGGTGCTGCGGATCGGGGCCAGGGCGAGCAGGCTCAGTCGGCTGTGGCGGATCGCGGCGCGGATGCCGATGACCAAGACCGCAGCGCCGACGACGGATATGAGAATTCCGGCGACGCTCGCGCCGGGCAGCCGGACGAAGCCGGCCGCGATCGGCAGGCCGACCAGGGCGGCCAGGCCGGTGACCTGCACCGGCGTGGTGATGAGCGGATGGGCGGCGACGGCTCGCAGGGCCGGCGGGGCGGGGGTATGCGGCGCGGCCACGAAGGCGCCCGCCCCCTGGCGCACCCGGGTCAGCCGGCGGACGCTGATGAGCAGTACGAACAGGGCCGGCACGGCCGGGAGCAGGGCCGCCGACGGTGCCGCGGACTGACCGGGCACCAGGGCGGCGACGATCGGGACGGCGACGAAGACGGCCGCGCCGAGCGCGATCACAGTGGACAGCAGAACGGCCCGGCGGCGTAGCTCGAGTGCGGTGCGCGAGGCCGGCAGCGTCTCGACCAGCAGCCCGGCGGCCAGCCAGACGCCGGCCAGGGCGCCGATCAGGGTGAGGTCGACAGCGGTGTTCACATCGACAGCGTTCACCCATGGTGACGAGCGCGAAACCGGGTTATGCCCGGACCAGAACCCGTAGGGGGCCCCGACCAGCACCTATGGACAGGTGTTAGGCCGGCGTTAGCCGAATCGTGATGCCAGGCTCAGGCCAGTCTCAGCTGCCCAGTCTCAGCTGCTCAGACCGCGAACGACTCGACGGGCGTCGTGGCCGGGGCCGGCGGGGTCGCCTTCCACAGCCCGCTCTTCTGCAGGGCGAGCCGGGTCAGGTAGGCCGGGTTGAGCAACACGTAGCGCTTCCAGAGGCGCTTGGGCTCGAGGCCGAGCCGCCACAGCCACTCCAGCGCGTACTTCTGCATCCAGGCGGGCGGGTTTTTCAGCAGGCCGGCGTGGTAGTCGAACGCCGCCCCGACCGCGAGCAGCGGCATGTCGAGCAGCGGGCGCATCGCGTAGGTGAACACTTCCTGGCGCGGGCATCCGAGGCCGACGAAGACGATGCGGGCGCCGGATGCCTTGATCCGCTCGGCGATCTCTTCCGGCTCGCCCGGCTGGGAGGCCCGGAACTTCGACGGCTCGACGCCCGCGATCTTCAGTGCGGGGAACATCTCTTCCAGCGCCGGGATCAGCTTGTCGAGAGTGGGCTGGGTCGACCCGTACAGATAGATGGGCAGGCCCTCGGCCGCCGCCTGCTCGATCACCTTGAGCGTCAGCGTCGGCCCGTAGACCCGGTCGCCGAGGCCGGCGTTGTAGAGCAGGTTGAGCGCGCCGCGGACCGGCTGCCCGTCGGGCGTCACCAGATCGAACGAGTTGAGTCGCGCCCCGTGCGCCCGATCCTGCACACCGGTCATCACCCCGTGCACGGCGAGCGCGGTGACGGCGTATGGCCGCCGCTCCCGGGCCGCGGCCATGACGCGCGCGGTCGCGTCGGCGTAGTCGGTCACATCGACCAGCACGCCCAACACGCTGCGCTTGCCCCGCGCCACCTCAACCACCGACCCACCAGCCACGCCCGACACTCCCAACCGCCCAACAAACCCGATGGGCGGCGCCGAGCATAGCCCGCCCCACCTCATCACCCGAACAGGCGACTAAACAGCCTTCACGACTCCGTGCCCCCCGGCGTACAAGAAACAAGGGTGACAAATGGCACCACCCAAACCCACAGCCTGGGATTAACCAAAGCGTGACCCAACGTGCCAACCCGCCAGAACTGCCCGTTCCGCCAGCCCGCCCGCCAAGATGGTTTAAGCCCAGCAACCGCATGGCCCTGAGCCCAGCTACCAGGGCGGCCTGCTCGAACCGCGCCCACCGCATGGTCTGAGCCCAGCCACCGCACCGCGGGGCGTCCGGGGGCTCGGCCCCCGGAGCAAAATAACGAGGGTGACGAGGTCCGCGCTTTCCGCGGACACTCGCCACCCATCACGCTCGTGGGGATGGGGGGAGTTGAACCCCCACGTCCTTTCGGACACACGGACCTGAACCGTGCGCGTCTGCCATTCCGCCACATCCCCATGTGGCACTTGCTCGTAACTGGCTGCGACAGACTACGCTGTCGCACGTTACTAAGCGAGTCGCTACCCAGGTGACTCAACTACTTACGAGTTGATATCGCCCGTGACGCCAGGGAAGACTAGCACGGCGTCAAGGGGCGTCATACGAGGGTCAGAAGTGCCGGCTGCACTTGAGCTAGGGATGCACAAGCGGCGGCCGGATACCATCATGTCCTCGGAAGCCGAGGAGGAGCCGGTGAGCGTGCTGCAGCGCTTTGAGAAGCGATTGGAAGGCCTGGTTGAAGGGGCCTTCGCCAAGGTGTTCAAGGGTGTTGTGCACCCGGTGGAGATCCTGAATGCCATGCAGCGGGAGGCCGAGGCGCACAAGGCCATCCTTGCCGGTGGCCGCACCCTGGTGCCCAACCGCTATGTGATCGACCTCTCGCCATATGACCACAGTCGTCTGGCGCCTTATGCGGCCGCGCTCGCACAGGAGCTGGCGCAGTCGCAGGCCGAGTTCATCGGTGAGCAGGCGTGGACGGTCTATGGCGACGTCATTGTCGAGATCGAGCGGGGTGAGGGTCTCGACACGGGCATGTTCCGGGTGACGGCTGAGGTCTACACCGGTGGCGAGGTCGCCCCGGTGCAGCAGCCGGCCTATGACGCGGGCCCGCAATATTCGCCCTATGACCAGGGTGGTTACCAGCAGCACGGCGCGCCGAACGGGCGCACCGTGGGCCTGGTTTCGGGCGATGGGCGCAACTATCCGTTGCAGATGGGTTCGACCGTGATCGGCCGGGGTGACCAGGCCAATCTGCGGCTGCCCGACGTCGGGATCTCGCGCCGGCACGCCCGGCTCGACTACGACGGCAACCAGGTCGTGCTGACCGATCTCGGTTCGACGAACGGGACGATGGTCAACGGCCAGCGGGTGTCCGCGGTGGCGCTCAACCCGGGTGACATGATCCAGCTCGGCACCACCACGCTGACCTTCCGAGTGGACGGCTAGGCACCTTGCCCGAATTCGTCCTGACCGTTGCCCGATTCGGATTCCTCATCCTGCTGTGGATCTTCGTGTTCACGGTGGTGGGGGTGATCCGCCGGGATCTCTTTGCCGGAGTCCGGTCCAAGAGCATCGTGGCCAGCCCGCGGGGTGTGGGTGCGCCCGCGATGCAGGGTGCCCCGGCGGCGAAGGCGAAGCGTGGGAAGGCGGCGCGGCAACTCGTGGTGACCGCCGGTCAGTTGGCCGGCACGCGCATCACGTTGGGCGATGTCCCGATCACTATCGGTCGTGCGGAGGATTCGACGCTCGTCATCACCGACGACTTCGCCTCGGCGCGGCACGCCCGGCTCGTGCCGCGCGACGGTAACTGGTTTGTCGAGGACCTCGGCTCGACGAACGGGACGTACCTCAATCGCGGTAAGGTCTCGGGACTTACTCCCGTCCCCCTTGGCGAACCGATCCGGATCGGTCGCACGTCCCTCGAGTTACGGCCATGACCCTGACCCTGCGCTATGCCGCTCAGAGCGACCGCGGACTGATCCGAGACCTGAACCAGGACTCTGTTTACGCCGGGCCGCGACTTCTCGCTGTCGCCGATGGCATGGGCGGCATGGCCGCCGGTGACGTGGCGTCCAACATCGTCATCGCCGCGATGGCTCCTCTCGACGAGGACGTTCCCGGTGACGCGATGGTCGACGCCCTGCGTCACGCCGTCGGCAACGCCAACCAACACCTGCGCGACACCGTCGACGCCAACCCGCAGCTCGAAGGCATGGGCACCACGCTGACCGCGGTGCTCTTCTCGGGCAGCAAGTTCGGGATGGTGCACATCGGCGACAGCCGCGCCTACCTTCTGCGCAAGGGTGAGTTCGCCCAGATCACCAAGGACGACACCTATGTGCAGATGCTGGTCGACGAGGGGCGCGTCAGCCCGGAGGAAGCCAGCAGCCACCCGCAGCGTTCACTGCTCACCCGGGCGCTGGACGGTCGCGACATCGACCCCGAATACTCCGTTCGTCAGGTGCTGGCCGGCGACCGCTACCTGATCTGCAGCGACGGGCTCTCCGGGGTGGTCAGCGCCGAGACCATCGGACAGACGCTGCGGGAGATCGCCGATTCGCAGGCGTGTGTGGAGCGTCTCGTGCAGCTGGCGCTGCGCGGCGGCGGTCCAGACAACATCACCGTGGTGATCGCCGACGCGATCGACAAGGACATCGTCGAGCAGGCCCCGATCGTGGGCGGCGCCGCTTCCCTCGACCGCGGCAACACGACGGTCGCCGACAGCTCCACCTCGGCCGCCCGGGCCGCGGCGCTCAAGGCGCCACGTCCGCCGCTGCCGGAGGAGCCGGCCGACAATCCGCCCGACGAGCCGGGTCCCAAGGGCCACCCGGTTCGCACCACGCTGCTGGTGGTGGCGCTGCTGGCGGTGCTCGGCGGCGGTCTCTGGACGGGCTACCGCTACACGCAAAATCAGTACTACGTGGGCGCGACCGACGCCGGCCAGCTCGCCGTCTTCCGCGGCGTGCCGGGTCAGGTCGCCGGCCTCGACCTGTCCAAGGTCAGCTACACCAGCACGGCTCGCCTCGACGACCTCACCACGGTCGCGCAGGAGCGGGTCAAGCAGGGCATCCACGCCGAAAACCAGTCCGACGCCCAGCATCGCCTGACTGAGTTGACCAACGACGTGCCGACCAACCCCAACCTCAAGCCTCTCTGTAACTCGACCAGCACCGCGCCCACCACGTCCGCGACCGGTGCGCCGTCGACTCTCCCGTCGGCGCCGAACACCGCTGCCAGCAATCCGGGTGCTCAGGCTTCCGATTCCGTCCCGCCGGGCGTCGATCCGGTCGGGTGTCGGACCGCCAACTGAGCTCCGGCCCGACACGTCTGGGGAACCTCTCTCGTGACCGCGCCCGCTGTACCGGCTCCCAACCCCGCTTCCACGGGTGAGATGTCGCGTGTTCCGGGGTTGAAGACGCATCGCAACGCCGAGCTGGGGCTGCTCGCCCTGGCGATGGCGATCGTCGCGATCTACAGCGCGGTGGTGGAGTCCAACCAGTACGACACCATCACCCCTACGTTCTGGCTGCCCGCGGCGTTGCTCGGGGTGCTGTTTCTCGGTCTGCACTTCGTGGTGCGGTTCACCGCGCCGTACGCCGATCCCGTGCTGATCCCGGCGGTCGCCCTGCTCAACGGGCTCGGCATCGCGTTCCTGCGTCGCCTCGACATTGCCAAGGCGATCACCCACAAGCAGCCGCACCCGGGACTCTTCTCGGCGACCAGCGGGCGGCAGCTGATCTGGACGCTGGCCTCGCTGATCCTGGCCGCGATCCTGCTGCTGGTGATCCGCGACCACAAGATCGTCTCTCGGTACGCGTACACCCTGGGCCTGGTCGGCATCGTGCTCGTCATGATCCCGGCGGTCCTGCCCGGCAGCCTGTCCGAGGTCAACGGCGCCAAGCTGTGGATCAAACTGGGCCCGGTCCAGGTGCAGCCGGGTGAGTTCGCCAAGCTGGCGCTTGTTTCCTTCTTCGCCTACTACCTGGTGCGCAAGCGGGAGGTCCTGTCGCTGGCGAGCCGGCGGTTCCTCGGTATCGACTTCCCGCGCGGCCGCGACCTCGGTCCGGTCGTCACGGTGTGGCTGCTCAGCCTCCTGGTCCTCGTCTTCGAGAAGGACCTGGGAACGGCGCTGCTGTATTTCGGCCTGTTCGTGGTCACGCTCTACGTCGCCACCGAGCGGGCCAGCTGGTTGATCATCGGCCTGCTGCTGTTCTTCGGCGGCGTCTACGTGGCCTATCTGCTCGGCGCGTCGATCGGCGGCCCGTTCGCCAACTTCTACGACCGGGCCTCGATTTGGCTGGACCCGTTCAACGAGACGTTCTACAACCGGACCGGCGGCAGCTATCAGCTGGTGCAGGGTCTGCTGGCGCTGGGCACCGGTGGCCTCTTCGGATCGGGCCCGGGTGCCGGTTCACCCGGCCTCGTCCCGGCCGTTCCCACCGACTTCATCTTCGCGGGCATGGGCGAGGAGATCGGTCTCTTCGGCCTGTCGGCGCTGCTCGTCGTCTATCTGCTGATCGTCGAGCGGGGCCTGCGGGCGGCCCTCAACGTGCGGGACTCGTTCGGCAAACTGGTCGGCGGCGGTCTGGCGTTCACGCTGGGCTTGCAGGTCTTCGTCATCCTCGGTGGTATCACCGGACTCATTCCGCTGACCGGCCAGACGACACCATTCCTCTCCGCCGGCGGCTCTTCCCTGATGGCGAACTGGTTGCTGGTCGCCATGCTGTTGCGCATCTCGAACGCGGCACGCGGCCCGGCGGCGAGCAGCGGGGGCAGCGATCGCCTCGGCGGCCCACGAAAGGCACCCATTCAATTGCACGGCGCCCCGACGGAGGTGTTCAAGCCGTGAACGCTCCCCTTCGGCGGGCCGGCGTGGTCATCCTCGTCCTGTTCGGTCTCCTCTTCGCCAACCTGAACTGGATCCAGGCGTACAAGGCCGACGCCTATCGCACCAGTCCGCACAACGGTCGCGTGGTGGTCGCGCAATATTCGCGGCCGCGCGGCGACATCGAGGCCGACGGCGAGTTCCTGGCGCAGAACAAGGTCACCAGCGACACACTGAAGTACCTGCGGGTCTACCCCGACAAGCAGGCCTATGCCCCGGTGCTCGGCTACCGCCCGGTCAACATCGGTGCGACCGGCATCGAGGCGAGCGAGAACGACTTCCTGTCCGGCGAGAGCGACAAGCTCTTCGCGGACCGGATCAAGGACATGTTCACGGGCAACAACACCGGTGGCGGCAACGTGGTGCTCTCTCTGAAGACCCAGGCTCAGCAGGTCGCGTGGAAAGAGCTGACCCACAACGAGAAGGGCGTGGACAAGGGCGCGGCGGTCGCGATCGATCCGCGCACCGGCGCCGTTCAGGCCATGGTGTCGATGCCCAGCTACGACCCCAACCCCCTGGTCAGCCACGATCTCAAGGCGGCCGCCGCGGAATACCAGAAGCTGCTCAAGGACAAGGACCAGCCGCTGCTCAACCGGGCGACCCAGGAGACGCTGCCGCCCGGCTCGACGTTCAAGACGATCATCTCGGCGACCGCCCTGTCCAACGGCTACGACGAGGACACCTCGATCCCGGCCGGCGAGGAATACAAGGAGAGCGGCGCAGTCATCCACAACGACGAGGACGACGTCTGCCCGACCGCGACGACCACCCTCAAGGACGCGCTGACGGTCTCCTGCAACACCGCGTTCGCCCAGCTCGGCGTCAAGCTCGGGGCCGACAAGGTGAAGAGCATGGCCCAGGCGTTCGGCTTCGAGGACAGCAAGCTCACGATCGGCAACCTGCAGGAGAACACCGGCCTGCCGGTGGCGGCCAGCCACACCGGTGCCATCGCCAACCCGGACGGCAGCACCGACAAGGGCGCGCTCGCCCAGTCGTCGATCGGCCAGCGCGACGTGCGGATGACCCCGATGCAGGGCGCCCTGATGGCCGCCACGGTCGCCAACGGCGGCAAGCAGATGCGGCCGTACCTGGTGCAGCAGCTGCTCGGCTCGGACCGGTCGGCGATCTACACGGCCAGCCCGCAGTCGCTGCGGACGCCGATCAGCGGCGATGTGGCGAGCAAGCTGCAGGACATGATGGAGAGCGTCGTCTCCGACGGCACCGGCAAGAAAGCCAAGATCGACGGCTTCAAGGTCGGCGGCAAGACCGGTACGGCGCAGAACGCCGAGGGCGCCGACCCGCACGGCTGGTTCATCGGGTTCGCCTTCAACTCCAAGGGCGAACCGGTCTCGGCGGTCTGCGTCATGCTGGAGAACGTGCCCGGCGGCCATGCCAGCGCCGAGGCGGCCCGGATCGCCGGGCTCATCATGAAGGCCGCGGCCGGTGGGGGAGGGGACTGACATGATCAGCCCTGGGGTGACCCTCGGCGGCCGATACCGTCTCGACGAGCGGATCGCCGGCGGCGGGATGGGTGACGTCTGGCGCGGCACCGACGAGGTGCTGGGCCGGACGGTGGCCGTCAAGATCCTGCTCCCGGCCCTGCTCGACGAGCCGGGCTTCGCCGAACGGTTCCGGGGCGAGGCCCGCACGATGGCCACGATCAACCACCCCGGTGTGGTCGACGTCTACGACTACGGCAGCGACCAGCAGCTCGCCTTCCTGGTGATGGAATACGTAGAGGGCGACGCGCTGTCGCGTACGCTCAGCCGGGTCGGCCGGCTCACCCCGGCCCGCACGATGGCGCTGGTCGCCCAGGCGGCCGACGCGCTTCAGGCCGCCCACGCGAACGGCATCGTGCACCGTGACGTGAAGCCGGGCAACCTGCTCGTCCGTCCGAACGGCACGCTGGTTCTGACCGACTTCGGCATCGCCCGCTCGGCTCTGGTCGGCCAGCTGACCGCGGCCGGGTCGGTGCTCGGCACCGCCTCGTACATCTCGCCCGAGCAGGCGGCCGGCAGCGTCGCCACCGCGGCCTCCGACGTGTACGCGCTGGGTGTCGTCGCCTATCAATGTCTCTCGGGGCACCGGCCGTTCGACGGGGCGACCCCGATCGAGATCGCGATGAAGCACGTCCGCGACACCCCGCGGCCGCTGCCGGCCGACATCCCGCCCAACGTGCGCGCGATCGTCGACCGGGCGCTGGCCAAGGACCCGGCCGCCCGCTGGCCCACGGCCGCCGCGATGGCCAACGTCGCCCGGCAGGCCGCCGCGGCGCTGGCCAACACCACCGCCCAGCCGGTGTCACCCCACCCGGCCAGTCAGCCGGTCCGCGCGGCCGGCCCGGTCAACGGCCATCCGCCGCTCGGCCCGAGCGTGCCCGGATCTCCGCCGGCCGGGAACGGCCATGCGCCCTATCCGCCGATGCCCCGCCCCGTGTCGGGTGCCCGGGGGGCGGCCTCGGTACCCTCGGGACCGCCGGTTCAGCCTCAGGGCTACCGGCCGCCGTCGGCGCCGCCGTTCGGTCAGTATCACCAGCCCGCTCCCGCGGCCCGGCCGGAGGGATCAGGCGGACGCCAGGTGCTGATCGTTCTCGCCGTCGTGCTGGCACTGCTGGTCCTGCTCTGTGCTGGAGTGATCTCGTTCCTTTACAAGCAGGGCAAGGACAAGGGCAACGCGTCGCTCGGTGACACGCGCAGGATTGCGACCGTCGTCCACACGGGCGTCTCCGACGGGGCACCGCCGGGGACGTCGTACCGTCTAAGCAGGCAGACGGGCGCCAAACCCGGTTGGATCCGAGCTAACGAAGGACGACAGACGCTATGACGGCGCAGGCCCGCCTGCTCGGTGGCAGGTATCAGGTCGGCGAGTTGCTCGGCTATGGCGGTATGGCCGAGGTGCACAAGGGGCGTGACCTCCGGCTCGGCCGGGACGTCGCGATCAAGATGCTGCGCACCGACCTGGCCCGCGACGCCACGTTCCAGGAGCGATTCCGTCGTGAGGCGCAGAACTCGGCGGCGCTCAACCACCCGGCCATCGTCGCGGTCTACGACACCGGCGAAGAGATCTCGTCGACCGGCGAGAAGCTGCCGTTCATCGTCATGGAGTTCGTGAACGGCCAGACTCTCAAGGAAGTCCTCGGCCAGGAGGGACGCCTCCAGACCCGTCGTGCGCTCGAGATCATCGCGGACATCTGCGCCGCGCTGGAGTTCAGCCACCGGCACGGGATCATCCACCGGGACATCAAGCCCGGCAACGTGATGATCACCCCGAACGGCCAGGTCAAGGTCATGGACTTCGGCATCGCGCGGGCACTGGCCAGCGGCGCGACGACCATGACGCAGACCAGTGCCGTGATCGGCACGGCTCAATACCTTTCCCCCGAGCAGGCTCGGGGCGAACCGGTCGACGCGCGCTCCGATGTGTACGCCGCCGGCTGTGTGCTCTTCGAACTGCTCGTCGGGCACCCGCCGTTCGTCGGCGACAGCCCGGTCAGCGTGGCCTACCAGCACGTCCGCGAGGAGCCGCGCGCCCCGTCCTCGATCAACCACGACGTCCCGCCGGACGTCGACGCGATCGTGCTGAAGGCCCTCTCCAAGAACCCGATCAACCGCTACCAGAGCGCCCAGGAGATGCGGGCCGACGCACTGCGCGCGGTCGCCGGGCGGCCGGTCCTCGCCACCCCGGTGATGAGCGAGGCCGAGACGATGGCGATGCAGGGCCAGGCCGCGGCGACGCGGCAGTGGCAGCCGCAGGGCGCCACCACGCTGCAGCGCCCGGTTCCGCCGGGTGGCGGCATGCCGCGGCCGCCCGAGCGGCGCTCGTCGTCGTGGGTGATGGCGGCGCTGGCCGGCCTGGGTGTGCTGGTCGTGGTCGTGCTCGGGGTCGCGTTGGCGATGAACAACAGCGACAAGAACAAGCCGACCACCACGACCACCACGACCACCGCCGCGGTGTCGATGCCCAGCCTGAAAGGGCTCTCCGACGAACAGGCGCGGGCCAAGCTCGACGAGCTGAAGCTCACCAAATACACAGCGCTGTCTCCGTCGACCGGCACGGACTGCGACGGCAAGGTCTTCAACCAGAACCCCGCGGCGGGTGAGCAGGTAACGGCCGACAGCCAGATCACCTACCAGCTGTGCCAGCCGCCGGCCCAGGTGACGGTGCCGGAAAACCTGGTCGGGGGCACGCTGGACAACGCCCGGCAGGCGCTGACCGCCAAGGGCCTCGTCACCGAGCCCAAGGAGGTTGACAGCATCAAACAGCCGGGCACCGTGCTCAACGTCGAGAGCGAGGGCAAGCAGGTCGACCCGGGCACCCACATCACCGTGAAGGTCTCCAAGGGCAACCAGGTGCCGATGCCCGACCTGACCGGTAAGTCGCTCGACGTCGCCCAGGGCATCCTCGACAACCTCGGATCCTTCACCGTCGTCACCAGCCAGGCGCCGGGCGACGGCAGCCAGCCCGCGGGCACGGTCATCAAGCAGAACCCGTTGAAGGGCACGCCCATCTCGCCCGCCGACAAGATCACGCTGACGGTGGTCAGCGACGACACGCCGAGCAACGGCCCGAGCTCGGGCACCACGCCGCCGGGCGGCGGTAACGGCGGTGGCAACGGCGGAATCTTCAACGATTCGCTGGGCGGCGCGGTCAGCCGCAAAAACTGACGGAGCTGAGAAACGGCCCGCTCCCGGAGATCCGGGAGCGGGCTTTTCCGTACGCGGTCAGACCGTCGCGAACGCGGAGCGCCGGCGCGTCTCCACCTCGGCGGCCAGGGCGGGCGCCTTCTCCAGCGCCTCGGGCAGGCCGCACGACGCCAGCCAGTTGGCCAGCATGGTGTGGCCGCCCTCGGTCAGCACCGATTCGGGGTGGAACTGCACACCCTCGATCGGGAGCGTGCGGTGGCGCATCGCCATCACCACGCCGGAATCCGTACGCCCGGTCACCTCGATCTCGTCCGGGAGAGTCGACGGGACCACGGCCAGGGAGTGGTAGCGCGTCGCCGTGAACGGGTCGGGCAACCCGGCCAGCACGCCGGCGCCGGTGTGGTGCACCTCGGAAGTCTTGCCGTGGAGCAGCTCGGGCGCGCGCGTCACCGTCGCCCCGAACGCGGCCCCGATCGCCTGATGACCCAGGCACACGCCGAACATGGGGAGTCTCCCGGCGTACGCCTCAATGGTCTCCATCATGATGCCGGCGCGTTCCGGCGTGCCCGGCCCCGGCGAAAGCAGAAGCCCGTCGGCGCCGAAGGAGCCGACGGCGTCGACCGAGATCTCGTCGTTGCGTCGCACCACGCACTCGGCGCCGAGCTGGCCGAGATATTGCACGAGGTTGAAGACGAACGAGTCGTAGTTGTCGAGAACCAGGATGCGCATCGGATCAGTCACCGGGCTTTCGGTCGCCGGGCTCTCAGTCACCGGGCAGAACGACGGAGGACGAGGTCTTGTGGCTGGTCGGCGTCTTGGTCGACGTCGGGTCGGGCTCGTTCGACACCGTGCTGTATGGAATCTCGTTCGAACCGGCATCCGGGCCGTCGTCGGCGTTCGAGTCGACCACGTTGGGGTCTTCCTGGGCCGGGCCCTGCTGGGTGTCGGCGCCGACCTGCACGTCGTCGAACGGGAGCAGCGGCGTGGCCCAGGGGAAGATGACGTACCAGAGCAGGGCCACGGTCACGCCGCCGAGCGCGAACGAGCTGGTCAGCTTCCCCCAGAAACCGAACGGGAGCTTTCGCCAGATCCACCTGTACATCGCCTAGTACTTCGCCTTCATCTCGGCCGGCATTCCGGCGTCCGGCTTGGTCGAGTCGCGCTTGACCTGGGACGCCAGCTGGGCGTGGACGATGAGCCGCTGGTAGTTGTTGCCCTTCGGGTTACAGGTCGTCAGCGTGAGGACCGCCTTAGTCGGCTTGACGCCCGGCTGATCCGGCACCGGCTCGACCACCTGGACGGCGCTCGGGCTGACGATCTCCTGGTTGTAGACCTTGTAGATGAACCAGCTGTCCCGGGTCTCCACGGCGATCACGTCGCCGTTCTTGAGCTCGTTGATCCGCCAGAAGATCTTCGGGATCCGGTGGCCGGCGACCGAGAAGTTACCGATCTGTCCGGGCATCGCCGTGTCGGGGTAGTGGCCCGGGGCGTACTTGATGTTGTCCGGCAGCACGCCGTTGACAACCACCCACTCCTTGGCGAACTTCGGGATGTAGAGCCGGCCGACCAGGCTGTCACCGGGCGCGGCCGGCCCCGCCTTGGTCGGGCCCACCGTCGGGTCGGCCCAGTCCTGATCGAGCTTGCTGTTGAGACTGTCCTGCTCGCTCTGCACCTTGGCGCCGTTGCCGTAGATCTCGTAGCCCGCGAACAACAACACGATCAACCCGAAGGTGATCATCAGCTCGCCGGAGACCCGGATGCCTCCGCGGATGCGGGATCCCAGAGTCGGGCGGGTCAGCTTCGAATAAACACTCTCGTAGCCGTCCTCGGTCTGCTCGGGGCGAAGCTTGACGACCTTCTCGCCGCGCTTGGGCTCGCCGTCCTCGGCCGGGACCTCGTCCTCGTCCGGGTTGCCCGGACGCACCTCGGTGACCGGGACGGCGCCGAGAACGGCATCCGGATCGGCGGCGGCCTTGGCGGCCTCCGCCGCCGCGCCCGGAACACCCACCTTCCTGGTCGGTTTCCGCAGCGAGGGAAGCAGGCCGGTCGGGGCGTCAGCGGTACGGATGATCGCCGTCTCGCTGGGATCCTGCCGCCCGTCGGCAAACCCCAGGCCGCCCGAGGGCTGCTCGATGAAGTTGGTCTCCGGGCGATCCCAGAGTCCACGGGCCTTGGCCCCGTTGACCTGCGTCTTGCTGACGTCGGGGGCCGGCAGTTGGCGAGTGGCGGCGGGGTCCTCGGAGCCCGGGCCGGGGGCGCCGCCCGGCCCACCCGGGACCGCGGAGCCTCGGCCCGGCACGGTCGACGACGGGTTACGCAGGCCCGGAGCGCCGTTGGGCCCACCGGCCGTCCGCGAGCCGAACGTGCCTGGTGAGGTCGGAGTCGCCGTAGACGGGTTGGGCTGGAAGCCACCCTCGGAGCTGCGCCGGGACGGACCGAGACCGTCCGGTGCCGTACCGGCGGGCCGGGAGGCGGTGCCGAGGCCGCTGCTCGCGGCCGCGACCGGGCTCCCGTAGGGCGAACCGCCGGTTCGGGCCGGTTCGGGCTGTCCGTGGCCGTTGGAGCCGTTTGCGGGGTATGCGCCGTTGGCCAGGGCGTTCAGTTCGGGGGCCGAGTGTCCGTTCGCGGACCCCTGGCTAGGGGCAGCCGCCTGCCCGCCAACCAACCCGTAGGCGGGCTGACCGGCCGTGGCGCCCTGGGCCGGTGCGCCGCCGGGCTGACCGTTCGAGTGCCCGTAACCCGGCTCACCCGCCTGGCCGGCTCCGTAGCCTGGCGCGGCGACCTGGCCGTAGCCTTGCGCGCCTTCCTGGCCGTTCACCGAGCCGTAGCCCTGCGGCGCGGAGCGGCCGTTGGTCGAACCCGAGCCTGCCTGGGCGAATGCGAGTTGGTTGGCCGGAACCGAGACCGCCTGGGGGCCCGCGGACCGACTGGCCGCGGCGCCGACGGGGGCCGGGAGCTGCTGGGTCTCCGCCGGCGACTGGAGCTGCGGGGTCGGGGAGACCGGCGCGGTCGTGTGCGTGACCTGCGGCCGGGCGGGCGGCGCCAGGCCGGGTCGCGCGGACTGCGATGCTGCGGCTTGAGCCTGTGCGGACATCGGCTGGGCCTGAGCCGACAGCGGCTGGCCGGGCATCGGCTGGCCGGACGTCGGCTGGGCCTGCGTCGACATCGGCTGGCCAGATGTCTGCTGGGCCTGCGGGAACATCGGCTGGCCGAGCATTGGCTGCGCAGACGTCGGCTGGGCCTGAGCCGACAGCGGCTGGCCGGGCATCGGCTGGGCCTGAGCCGACAGCGACTGGCCGGGCATTGGCTGAGCGGGCATTGGCTGCGCAGCCGTCGGCCGGCCCTGCGCCTGCGGGGACACCGGCTGGGCGGGCATCGATGCGGACTGCCCAGACATGGGCTGGGCGTGCCCCGCGGCAGGCGCGGGCTGGCTCTGTGCGGGTTGGGCCTGCGCAAACTGGCTCTGCCCGGGCTGGACCTGCAAACGCGTGGGCGGCTGGCCCTGCGGGTGCTGAAGCTGAGCCTGTGACTGCGGCACCTGCGGCTGCAGGCGACCGGCCGGCTGGATCTGGGCCGGCTGGATCTGCGCTGGCGGGATCTGGGCCGGCTGGATCTGGGGTTGCTGCTGTGTCTGCGGGCGCGTGGCCTGTGCCGGGCCGGCCTGCGCCAGGGCAGCCTGTGCCGGAGCGGGCTGGGCCTGGGCTTGCTGCTGGGCCTGGGCGGCCTGGGCCTGGGCAGCCAGCTGGGCTGCGTGGCCGGCGGCGAAGAAGTCGAACTCGCCCGGGGGGAGTTCGGTCGGCGGCCCGGCTTGGCGGGAACGGGCGGCGGCCGCGGCTGCACTGACCTCGTCGGCCGTCTTTTCGCCGGCGGCCGACGCGGGGCCGGATGGGGCCGCCGGCTGGGGGAGGGCGCGGGCGGCCGCGACACGCCGGCGGATCTCCTCGTCGGCTTCCAGGATTGCGGTGTCGGCTGCCGGCGGGGCGGCGTCGGCCGGGCCCTGGGGGGCCGCCGCGGCGGTTGGGGAGTGCTCACCGCGTACGGCGGGAGGCTGCTCCGCTGCGGAGCCGAGGCCGATCGGGGGTGCGAGTGGTCCGCCGGGCACGCCGTCGGGTGAGGCGTCGGTGATGCGAGGGATGTACGCAGTGTTGGCTTCGCCGTCGGGGGCGCGGTGGCGGCCCGAGTTGTTGTCCGCCATCACTGCGCAACCTGCGCGGATCGCAGGTCGCTCGATCCGTCGTACGCCCGCACTGTCACGTTCCTCTCGACGGTTTCCGTATAACCGAGGCCGAAGTCGGCGACCGCATCGCGGAACTGTCGGACTCCCTCCGCGGACTCCAACGCGCTATGCATCGCTGTGGGTTCGCCAATCGCGGTGATCTTGAACGGTGGCGAGAAGACCTGGCCATGAAGCAGCAGCGTGTTGCCGACACAGCGTACCGCGCTCGTGGAGATCACGCGGATATCCATGATCGACATTGCCTCGGCGCCGCCGGCCCACATCGCGTTAACCACGGCCTGCACATCGCCCTGGTGAACCACCAGGTCGTCGTTGTCGGGCCCATTGGGATCGGACTCACTCGCCCGGCGGGGTGAATCGTTGAGCGTGACCGTCAGTCCGGGGCCGTGCAGCGCGGTGAAGCCGGCCGCCTGCCGCATCGAGTCGGCCTGCTCGCGGGCCTGCTTGACCGGCTGGTCGACCTGGGCGAGGTGGGCCGTGTCCTGCTCGACCTGCGCGTTGAGCTGGTCGGCCGTCTGCTGCCGGGCGGCGACGCGGGTGCGCTCGTCGGCGATCAGCTGGGCCAGCTGGGGGCGGCGGTCGTCGCGCAGCGCGGTGCCGTCGGCGGTGCGGGCCGAGGTGGTGAAGAGGAGCCCGGCGGCCAAGGCGATCAGCGGCACGCCGACCGACCATCCGCGGGTGCGCTGACCTCGCCGGCGTGGCCGCAGTCCGCCCAGTGCGCGGCGCAGGACAACCCGCCACGAAGCTGCGCCGCTGGTGTACTCCACGCTGCGTTTCCTCCTCGGATGGGCCGCGCCGGACATTTTCCTCGCCCGGCGGGTGCCTGTCTGAGCGTTGCCTTGACTACGCTAGCTGTCGAACAGTATTCGCCACGGGCAGCAAACGGGTCTCACCCGAGCCGCTCAGCGGTGGGTTGTTCACCACTTGTTGCCCTTCAGGAGACCACCGTGCCGAAGTCCCAGGTTCGTAAGAAGAAGGTCTACACCCCGCCGACGGATATCCGTCCGGCGGCGACTGCGGCTTCCCGCAAGCCGAGTCCGGTGTGGTTGCCGGTCACCGCGGTTGCGCTGATCGTGGTCGGCATTGCTTGGCTGGTCGTTTATTACCTCTCCAGTCAGGAATACCCGGTGGCGGCCTGGTCGTACTGGAACCTGGCGGTCGGCTTCGGCTGCATGGTGGCCTCGCTCGGCATCCTGTCGCGCTGGCGTTAGGCATTCCGCCCGCCTCCGGTGGGTAAAATGATCAACGTCTGAACAGCGCGCACCCCGGGCTCCGGTGTGGGGTGCGCGCGCTCTTGACCGGCGCCTCGTGGCCGTCTATTACTCATGGGTAACATGGTGGCCGATCGAGGAGGTTCAGACGCATGGGCGCCGCGCAGATCGTTGCCACCGTCCTGACGGGTGTTGTCACCGTCACCGCGATCGTGCTCGCCGTGCGGGCCGTCCTGACCATCACTTCGGTGATCCGCCGGGGCCAGCCCGACCCGGCGCGCTTCTCCGATCCTCAAAAACGCACCACGACCATGCTCCGGGAGACCGTCGGTCACACCCGGATGCTCAAGTGGAGCGCGATCGGCGCCGCCCACTGGTTCGTGATGGTCTCGTTCATCCTGCTGTTCCTGCTGGTGCTCGAGGCCTACTTCGAGGTCGTCAACCCGGAGAACAGCCTGCCGCTGATCGGCGGCTGGATCGTGTACGGGTTCGTCACCGAGTGGATCGGCATCCTCGGCCTGCTCGGCATCGTCTACCTGATCGTGCGGCGTCAGCGGGACCGGCGGGCCAAGGTGAGCCGCTTCCGGGGCTCGACGATGTGGCAGGGCTACTTCGTCGAGGCCGTGATCATCGGCGTGCTGATCTGCGGTTTCCTCATCCGCGGGTTCAAGGTCGCCAACGACACCTTCGAGTTCCCGACCTGGGCGACTCCGCTGTCGCACGCGGTCGGCTCCGCGTTGCCGGCGGCCCATGACGGTCCGACCTGGGTCGCGCTGGTCAAGTTGCTGATCTCGATGGGCTGGCTGATCACGATCGGCCTCAACCCGACGATGGGCGTGGCCTGGCACCGCTTCCTGGCGTTCTTCAACATCTACTTCAAGCGCAGCCCGGACAAGCCGGCCGGCAGCGGCCTGGGCGCGCTGCGGCCGATGATGAGCCAGGGCAAGCCGCTCGACTTCGAAGAGGCCGACCCGGAGAAGGACCAGTTCGGCGTCGCCCAGGTCGAGCAGTTCACCTGGAAGGGTCTGCTCGACTTCACGACCTGCACCGAGTGCGGCCGCTGCCAGTCGCAGTGCCCGGCCTGGAACACGGCCAAGCCGCTCTCGCCCAAGCTTCTCGTGCTGTCGCTGCGCGACCACGCGTACGCGAAAGCGCCGTATCTCCTGGCCGGCGGCGGCAAAGATCTGACCGGCGAGGAGAAGGCCACCGAGGCCCAGCTCGCGCACATGGACGTCCTCGCGCTGGCCGAGGGCAACCGCCCGCTGATCGGCACCGCCGAGGAGCAGGGCGTGATCGACCCGGACGTGCTGTGGTCGTGCACGACGTGTGGCGCCTGCGTCGAGCAGTGCCCGGTCGACATCGAGCACGTCGACCACATCGTCGACATGCGCCGCTACCAGGTGCTGATCGAGTCGAGCTTCCCGTCCGAGGCCGGCGTCATGCTGCGTAACCTGGAAAACAAGGGCAACCCGTGGGGCGCGCCGCAGAACACGCGGGAAGACTGGACCAAGGGCCTCGACTTCGAGATCAAGCGGGCCGGCGAGACCGAGGACTTCGAATATCTGTTCTGGGTCGGCTGCGCGGGCGCGTTCGAGGACCGCGCCAAGAAGACGACCCGGGCGGTGGCCACGCTGCTGCACGAGGCGGGCGTCGACTTCGCGATCCTGG
This sequence comes from Actinoplanes sp. NPDC051411, assembly GCF_040682075.1. NCBI lineage: Bacteria > Bacillati > Actinomycetota > Actinomycetes > Micromonosporales > Micromonosporaceae > Actinoplanes > Actinoplanes sp. NPDC051411. Next base: position 91,905 of record NZ_JBFBAD010000002.1, read on the forward strand.
GCGAGGGCGAGACCTGCACCGGCGACCCGGCGCGGCGCATCGGCAACGAGTTCGTCTTCCAGATGCTGGCCCAGCAGAACGTCGAGACCCTGCAGGAGGCGAAGGTCAAGAAGATCGTCGCGAGCTGCCCGCACTGCTTCAACACACTCGGCAACGAATACGAACAGCTGGGGCTCAAGGTCGAGGTCGTGCACCACACGCAGCTGCTGGCCCACCTGGTGGCGACCGGCAAGCTGACCCCGGTCCAGCCGATCGACGGCGGCGTCACCTACCACGACCCCTGCTACCTCGGCCGCCACAACCGGGTGTTCGACGCTCCCCGCGAGGTGCTCGGCGAGATAACAGAGATGCCCCGCAACCGGGAACGCTCCTTCTGCTGCGGCGCCGGCGGCGCCCGCATGTGGATGGAGGAGAAGATCGGCAAGCGGATCAACATCGAGCGCACCGAGGAGGCCCTGTCCACCGGCGCCAAGACGGTCGCGGTCGGGTGCCCGTTCTGCTTCACGATGCTCGGCGACGGCGTGACGGCGAAGGGCGAGCAGGAGAACGTCGAGGTCGTCGACGTCGCCACGGTGCTGCTCAGGTCGCTCAAGCAGGACGCCTAGGAGCTGGACCCCTACGAGCTGGACCCCTACGCGCTGGACCTCTACGAGCTGGCGCCGGCTCCGGTGGTCGTCGCCGCGACGATCGCGATCAGGATCGCGGACTGAATCTCCTCGATCGTGGCCCGCACCGCCTTGGCCGCCCACTCGCCCTGGCTGATCTCCTGGAGCCGCGCCTTGACCCGCTTGCGGTCGAGATCGGCGAAGACCTTGCGATCAAGCTCGGTTGCCGCGACGAGCGCGCACAGCGCGGCCGTACGCGGTTCGACCGTCCCGTCCCCGAGGACCGCGACCCGCATCCGCTGCCGGGCGTCGGTCTCGACCGCCGGCTCGGTGCCCTGGGCCGCGGGGTAGCGGGTGCGCGGGAAGACCCCGAGCACCCGGTCCTTCTCCATCGTCAGCACGCGGTCGGCGACCAGCTTCTCGAGCACGCGGGGCCTGGTGTCCTGGGCGAACTTCGATACCCAATAGCCTGGTTTGCGAGGCTTGTCGTCCGAGGCGCGGCCGATCCGCTCGAGAGCCTGGTCGACCAGGGGCTCACCGGTCGGTGCCGCGTTCAGAACGACCACCCGCTTGTCGACCACGTCGATCCGCGAGGCCATCGCCAGGTCGAGCAGCACGGCGCCGCCGAGACCGTTGTCCAGGTGCATGCCGTCGGTCAGCGGGGTGCCGTCGTCGGCGTACGCGAGAAGCAGGAACTCTTCGGCAAGGCTCATGGACACGACGGTATCGGGTCGGTTGCCCGACCCGTGTTCACTCGTGTCCATGCGCGGTCCGGCAGAATAAGGGCCGAGGTGAACCGATCATGGGCGGCATAGTGTTGACCGCGGTGCTCCCGTTGGCGGCGTTCGTGCTGCTCACGGTGGGCAACGCGTTCTTCGTAGCGGCCGAGTTCGGTCTGGTGACGGTCGACCGATCGGAGATCGACATCCGGGCCAAAGCGGGCGACCGCCGGGCCCGCCGGGTCAACCACGCCCTGCACGAGCTCTCGTTCCAGCTCTCCGGCACTCAACTCGGCATCACGCTGATGACCCTGCTCACCGGCTATCTGGCCGAGCCCGCCCTCTCCAAACTCTTCGACCCGCTCGCCCGGCCGATCGCCGGCGACGCGACCGACGGCATCACGCACGCGCTCGCGCTGATCGCGGCGACGCTGTTCTCGATGCTCTTCGGCGAGCTGGTGCCGAAAAACGCGGCCCTGGCCCGGCCGATGCGGGTCGCGCTGGCCACCGCGGCCGGCCTGCGTACGTTCGCGCGCACCTTCCGCTGGCTGATCGGCGTGCTCAACGGCACGGCCAACTGGCTGGTCCGCCGCATCGGGGTCGAGCCGCAGGAGGAGCTGGCCAGCGCCCGCTCGCCGGAGGAGCTCGGCCTGCTGGCCGCGATCAGCGCCCGGGCCGGCGCGCTGCCGACCGAGACCGCGACCCTGCTGCGCCGCACGATCCGCTTCGGCGAGAAACGCGCCGCCAAGGCGATGACCCCGCGGGTCGACGTGGTCGGCCTGAAGAACGCGGCCAGCGTGGCCGACCTGATCGCGGTGGCCCGCGAATCCGGGCACACCCGCTTCCCGGTCTACGAAAACACGATCGATCTGGTCACCGGCGTGGCCGGGGTGCCGGATGCCCTCGGCATCCCACCCCAGCGCCGGGCCGGCACGCCGGTCTCGGCGATCGCCAAAGAGCCGGTGTACGTGCCGGAGAGTCTCAGCCTCGACAAGGTGCTGGCCGCGCTGCGGGCCGCCGACGCCGACCTGGCGATCGTCGTCGACGAGTACGGCGGCACCGACGGCGTGGTCACGGTCGAGGACCTGATCGAGGAGCTGGTCGGCGAGATCACCGACGAGTACGACATGGATGACGACGAGATCGGCACGACCGAGCTGACCGCGCCCGGCGGCGAGAAGACCTACCTGGTCGACGGCCTGCTGCGGGAGGACGAGCTGGCCGAGCAGACCGGCTTCGCGCTCCCCGAGGGGCCGTACGAGACGCTGGCCGGCTTCCTCCTGTCGCGGCTCGGCCACATCCCGGTGGTCGGCGAGTCTCTGGCGGTCAACGGTTGGGAGTTCACCGTGATGGAGGTCGACCGCCACCGCATCGAACAGGTGCGCATGGTCGCGCCCCCGGAGCCGGCCGATGACTAAGGTCCTGGTCACGATCCTGCTGCTGATCGGCAACGGGCTCTTCGTGGGTGGCGAGTTCGCGCTGATCGCGTCGCGGCGGACGGCGATCGAGCCGCTCGCCGCCGCCTCGAAGCGGGCCCGCTGGGCGCTGTCGGCCATGAACCAGATCCCGCTGGTGATCGCCGGCTCCCAGCTGGGCGTCACGGTCTGCTCGCTCGGCCTGGGCGCGCTCGCCGAGCCCTCGCTGGCCCACGTGCTGGAGCATCCGTTCCACGCCGCCCACCTGCCGGAAGACGCGGTGCACCCGGTCGGCTTCGTGCTCGCCCTGGTGATCGTGGTCTTCCTGCACACCGTGCTCGGCGAGATGGTGCCGAAGAACATCACGCTGGCCGGGCCGGAGCGGTCCGCGCTCTATCTGGGCCCGTTCATGCTGGCCTTCTGCACCGCGACCAAGCCGCTGCTCAACGCGATGCGCTGGGCCTCGCGGACGATCCTGCGCATCTGGCAGATCGAGCCGACCGACGCGGTGAAGACCGTCTTCACGGCCGAGGAACTGGCCGGCATGGTGACCCAGGCCCGCAGCGAGGGCCTGCTCGGCACCGAGCAGTACGCGCGGATCCACGCCGCGCTCGACCTCAACGACCGTACGGCAGCCGACACGCTGCGGCCCTGGTCAAGTGTCACCACGGTGGCCGACGACGTCTCGCCGGCGACGATCGAGGCGCTGTCGACCCGCAGTGGGCGGTCCCGCTTCCCGGTGGTGCAGCGCGAGACCCGCCGGGTGCTGGGCTTCGTGCACGTCAAGGACATCCTCGGCTACTCGTCGGCCCAGCGCAGCCTGCCGATTCCGGCCGAGCTGATCCGGCCGCTGGCGGTGATGGCGCCCGACCGTTCGCTGGCCGACCTGCTGCTCGCGATGCGCCGCGACCGGCTGCACATCGTGCTGGTCAGCGACGGGCGCCGCCCGCTCGGAGTGATCACCCTCGACGACGTGATCCACGCCGTGGTCGGCGAGCCCGCGCACGTGGCCGCACCCGTGCGGTCAGCGCCGGCGTCCGGCCGCTGAAGAGCGTGTCTCAGGGCGCGGCCGAGACCGGGGTTCCGCCGCCGGAGCGCTTCGCCTCCTGGATCCGGGCGTAGACGTGTGACCGCAACTCGACGAATCGGGCGTCGGACCGGGTCGTCAGCTGGTCGCGGGATGAGGGCAGGTCGATGTCGAGGTCCTCGAGGACCTGGGTCGGCGACGCCGACAGCACCACGACCCGCTGACCGAGGTAGACCGCCTCGTCGATGTCGTGGGTGACGAAGAGCAGGGTCACGCCGGAGGCCTGCCAGACCGTGCGGACCAGGTCTTCCAGGTCGGCCCGGGTCTGCGCGTCGACCGCCGCGAACGGCTCGTCCATCAGCAGAACCCGCGGCTGGAAGGCGATCGCCCGGGCGATCGCCACCCGCTGCTGCATGCCGCCGGAGAGCTGCCACGGATAGGCCTTTCCCGCGTCGGCCAGCCCCACGGCGGCCAGCGACTCGGAGACCAGCCGGGTGCGCTCGCCGCGCGGCAGGCCCTTCGACTTGAGCGGCAACTCGACGTTCTCGGCCACCCGCATCCAGGGGAAGAGGCTCCGGCCGTACTCCTGGAAGACGATGGCCAGGCCGTCCGGCGGCCCGGTGACCGGCCGCCCGGCCACCCGGACGTCGCCCGAGGTCGGCGTGAGCAGGCCACCCAGGCAGCGCAGCAGCGTGGTCTTGCCGCAGCCGGACGGGCCGACGACGCAGACGAACTCGCCGTCCGAAACGGTCAGTGTGATGTCGCGCAGCGCCTCGACCTGGCGGCCGTGACCGTCATAGATCTTGCGCAAAGTATTGATCTCGAGCAAGGGATCCCCCTAGTTGCCGCTGCGTTCGGCGGCGCGGGCGCCGTGATACCAGTTCAGAACCCGCCGCTCGATCAGGCGGAAGACGAGCGCCAGCAGCACGCCGAGCAGGCCGAGGACGAAGACGCCGCTCCACATCTCGGGGATCTGGAAGCCGCGCTGGAACTCGATGACGGTGTAGCCGAGACCGTTGGTGGTGCCGAGCAGCTCGCCGATGACCATCATGATGATGCTGATCGACAGGGCCTGCCGGGCGCCGACGACGATATGCGGACTGGCCGCCCGCAGGATGAAGTTCTGCAGGCGGAGCCGGCCGGTGATGCGGTAGCTGCGGCAGGTGTCGGCGAGCACCTCGTCGACACCGCGTACGCCCTCGACCGTGTTGAGCAGCACCGGCCAGACCGCGCCGACGACGATGACCAGCACCTTGGTGGCGTCGCCGATGCCCGCGATCAGGATCAGGATCGGCACCAGCACCGGCGGCGGGATGGCCCGCAGGAACTCCAGCGTCGGCTCGACCAGGGCGCGCAGCCGGCGGTTCCCGCCGATCAGCACGCCGAGCGCTATCCCGATCAGAACGGCCAGGACGAAACCGACCAGCAGGCGTACGACGCTGGGCAGCGCGTCGCTGCGCAGCCGGTCGGCGGTCCACGTGTCGGGGAAGACCTCGATGATCTTCCGAAGTGGAGGCTCGTAGAAGCTCTGGCTGCCGGCGCTCGCGAACCACCACGTCACCAGCAGCACGACCGGCAGGCCGAGAGCGAGACCAGCCCGGCGGAGCAGGAGAGTCACAGCGGTAGCTCCCTTCGTACCGAGGGATGCCAGGCCAGCACCAGCCGCTCGGCCCGCCGCGTGACCAGGTTGGCGGCGAGCCCGATCAGTCCGGCGACGACGACCAGCGCGTACATCGGGGGCACGGAGTTGCTGGTCTGGGCCACCGCGATCAACTCGCCGATGCCCTTGGTGCCGCCGATCAGCAGTTCACCGGTGACGGTCAGAACGAGGGCCACGCTCGCCGCGAGGCGGATGCCCGTCATCGCGTACGGAAGGGTGGTCGGCCAGACCAGGCGCAACGCGCGCTGCCGGCGCGTGAGCCGATAGGAGGCCGCGGTCTCGCTCGCGACCGGGTCGACGTCGGTGACGCCGTGCAGCACCTGGATCAGCACCTGCCAGAACGACGCGTAGACGACCAGTAGCAGGATGGACCGGATCGGCGCGCTGAACAGCACGACCGCCAGCGGCAGCAGCGCCACCGACGGGATCGGCCGGAGGAACTCGATGGTCGACGAGGTGATCGCGCGCAGCACCGGCACCGAGCCGATCAGCAGCCCGAGCAGGATGCCGGCGACGACCGCGATCGCCAGCCCGATCAGCCAGGTCACAACTGTGCCCAGCACCGCCTGCCAGAACGCGCCCCGGCCGAACTCGTCGACCAGGGCCCGCGCGATGCGGCTGGTCGGCGGGAAGTATTCGGCCGGGAGCACGCCGATTCGCGGGAGGACCTCGAGCAGCAGTCCGAACAGGACGAGCCCGAGGACCCCCAGCAGCGACCTTCCTCCTCTCACGGGAGGAGCTTCGCGGTGTCGGCCGGCTGCTTGAGCAGGCCGTCGCCGACCATCAGGCTGCTCAGCTTGTCGAGCGACGCCTTGTCGATGTCGGTCGAGTATTTCGGCAAGGTCATCTTGGCCGCCACGTCCGACTTGATCGTGGTGTAGGTCGTGACGATCTGCCGGACCGCGTCGGGGTGCGCGTCGGCGTAGCTCAGCGATTCCTTCATCGCCTCACCGAAGCGCGAGACCAGATCGGCGTCCTTCGCGATCTCCTGCTGCGAGGTGAAGTAGCTCGAGATGGTCAGGTTGGGCTGGACGTCGGCGAACGAGCCGACGGTGTGCCAGCCCTTGGCCAGTGCCGAGGAGAGGAACGGCTCGACCACGAAGATGGCCTGCACCCGGCCGGCGTCGAGAGCGGCGGCCATGTCGGGGAAGCCCAGCTCGACGAACTTGACCTGGGCCGGGTCGCCGCCGTCCTTCCGGACGATCTGCTTGACCGTGGTGTCGACGATGTTCTTCAGCGTGTTGGTGGCGACCGTCTTGCCGGCCAGGTCCTTGCCCGACTTGATGGCCGGGTCTTTGACCACGACCATCCCGAAGTCCTTCTTCGGGTCGCCGGTCGCGTTGTTGCCGTTGGCCACCACCTTGATCGGCACGTTCTTGGACTGGGCCAGCATCAGCGAGACCACGTTGCTGAAGCCGAACTGGTATTGGCCGCTGACCACCGACGGCACGATCGCCGCGCCGCCCTGAGCCTGCTCGAGGGTGAGGTCGATGTTGCGCTTGGCGAAGAAGCCCTGCTCTTTTCCGATGTAGATCGGTGCCACGTCGACGATCGGGATGACCCCGACTTTGATCTTGTCGACGGTGCCCGGTTTTCCGGGGTCGGAGGAACTGTTCGAGCCACCGCAACCGGCCGTGGCGGCGGCCAGAGCGACGATGGTAATCAATGAGGCGAGCCGTTTTCTCGGCATGGCTATCAGCAACCTTTTCGGCGAAGGTGTGATGCGCGCTACATATCGAGAACCGTAGAACTCGCCGACAGGATTGTCAACGATCCTGCTCAGAGTCGCGATGGCCTGCCGAAACGACTGTCAACAATCGGGCCGACTAAGGGGCATCGATCTCCCGCAGCGCGGTGATGACGCTCGCGATGTGCTCCCGCATCGCCGCCTCGGCCGCCACCGGGTCATGCGCCTGGATGGCGGCGATGATCCGCTCGTGCTGGGGCAGCGAGACCGTCGGCCGGCCCGGATGCAGCGAAACCATGAACTGGTGGCGCACCAGCTGGCCGCGCAGCGTCTCGATGATCCCCTCGGCGGTGCGGTGCCCGGCGATGCGGCGAATCAGGCTGTGCAGGCGCTCGTTGAGGTCGCTGTAGCGGCGGAACTCGCCCGCGCCGACCGCGCGGCGCATCAGCAGGCCGATCTCGTCGAGCTCGCTCGCCTGCTCGTCGGTCACCCGGGCGGCGGCGCGGGCGGCGACGAGACCCTCGATGACCATACGGACCTCGGTGATCTCGACCGCCTCGTCGAGCGGGACCTTGCGTACGTGGGCGCCCTTGTTCCGCTCGACCTTGACCAGGCCGTCGGCGGCCAGATCCTGCAGGGCGGCCCGTACGTTGAAGCGACTGGCCCCCAGCCGCTCGCACAGCTGGGCCTCGACCAGACGCTCGCCGGGCAGGTATTCGCCCCGCAGAATGGCATCCCGCAGCAGGTCGTAGGCCTCAGCGGGCACGGTTGAGGCGGGGGTAGACCCGCCGGGCGTTGAGCTCATAGACCTTGTCCAGATCCGAAGGCGGCAGCTTGAGCGTCTCGACATAGCGCTTGGTGTCGTCGAAGTAGTGGCCGGTCTCCGGGTCGATGCCGCGGACCGCCCCGACCATCTCCGAGCCGAACAGCAGGTTGTCGACGTCGATGACCTCGAACAGCAGGTTGATGCCGGGCTGGTGATAGACGCAGGTGTCGAAGAAGACGTTGTTCATGACGCTCTCGTCGAGCGGCGGGCGCTTGAGCATGTCGGCCAGCCCGCGGAAGCGTCCCCAGTGGTAGGGCACCGCGCCACCGCCGTGCGGGATGACGATCCGAAGCGTCGGGAAGTCCTTGAACAGGTCGGACTGCAGGAACTGCATGAACGCGGTGGTGTCGGCGTTCAGATAGGCCGACCCGGTGGCGTGGAAGTTGGGATTGGTCACCGCCGAGACGTGCACCATGGCCGGCACGTCCAGCTCGACCATCGCCTCGTAGAACGGATACCAGCTGCGGTCGGTCAGCGGGGGTGAGTCCCAGTGGCCGCCGCTCGGGTCGGGATTGAGATTGCAGCCGACGAAGCCCAGTTCGAGCACGCAGCGCCGCAGCTCGGCGATCGAGTTGGCGATCGGAACGCCGGGCGACTGCGGCAGCTGGGCGACCCCGACGAAGTTGTCCGGATAAAGGTCGGCCACTCGGGCGATCAGGTTGTTGCACGCCTCCGCCCAGGCCCGGCTGACGCCCTCGTCGCCCTGGTGGTGGGCCATCGCCGAGGCGCGGGGCGAGAAGATCGTCAGGTCGACGCCGCGCTCGCGCATCAGCTTGAGTTGGCTGCCCTCGATCGACTCCCGGAGATCGCCATCCGAGATGTCCGGATAGCTCGGAGCGGTCAACCCTGCCTCCCAGGCGGCCAGCTGAGCGACACGCCATTCGGTGTGCGCGGCGGGAACCGTCGTGTAGTGGCCGTGGCAGTCGATGATCATGCGGGGTTCCCCTCGAGCGGCGGCGTTCCGTGCGTGTGGAAGGACTCGATCGTCTGCAGGCCCCACGCCTGACCGCGGGCACGCTCGGCCTCGGTCCAGTCGATCGGCTGCCAGTCCGGCGCCAGCACCAGCCGGGCGCCCGCGTTGCACAGCTCGATGCGGTTGCCGCCGGGCTCGTAGACGTACAGGAAGAAGGTCTGCTGGATCGCGTGCTTGTGCGGGCCGGTCTCGATGAAGACGCCCTGCTCGAGAGCGATGTCGGCGGCCCGCAGGATGTCGTCGCGGGAGTCGGTCGCGAACGCGATGTGGTGCAGCCGGCCCGCAGTGGCGGTGCGGTCCCTCGTGTAGACGGCGTCGTAGCCCTTGTTGGTGAAGGTCGTCCAGCTGCCGTTGACCGTGCCGTCGTCGAGCACGATCTGCTCGGTGACCATCGCGCCGAGCGTGTCACGCAGGAAGTCGCGGTTGGACTCGACCTCGACGCCGAGGAAGTTGATGTGGTCGAGCCGGCGCACGCTCACCCCGCGGGCCGGGTAGGCCTGAGCCTGATTCTTCAACGCCGGTTTCACCGCGGCCGGAGGCCGATACCACTCGGTCTCGTAGTACAGCCCGAACTCGTGCCCGTCCGGGTCGGTGAAGACATACGTCGGGCCGTACCCCGGATCGCCGTCCTGCCAGGCGCCTTCACCTATCTTGGCGACGAGAGCGGCCAGCGCCGACGGGTCAGCCGCCCGCAGGTTCGTGCGCCCGACTCCCGAGGTCGCGTGCGCGGTCAATTTGACCGTGATGTTCTCGTAGTCGTCCCACGCCCGCAGGAAGACCGAGTCACCGGCCGAACCGTTCTCGGTCAGCCCGAGATAGCGGGTGAAGAAGTCGAGGCTCTGCTCGGGAACCGGGGTGCGGATCTCGATGTGGGCCAGGTGGGCGATCTGGTGCATCGGGGGCACGGCGTCTCCCTAGAGTGTGCGCGGAAACAGCTTGCGGGCGCTGCGAACGACGCCCCCGACTGCGGTGCCGAGCTGCGGGAACAGGAAGTCGACATCGGACTCCGGGTGCTGCGGGCGGCTGATCACGGCGGCCTTGCCGGTCTTGCGCACGCCGGTCTCCTCGTACGCCGTCGAGCTACGCACCGTCGCCGTCCTTGACGTACTGCTCGTAACTCAGGTATTCGAGGCCGAACTCGGGCAGGCGCGACCTCAGGCCGTACCGATCGAGGCCGAGCTCCCCGGCCGCGAAGGCGGCCCGCGAAACCTCTTCCTTCTCCATCCGGGCCTGCGAGGCGCGGAGCGCTCTCGCGACGTCGCCGCGCGGCACCACCGTGACCCCGTCGTCGTCACCCAGCATGACGTCGCCCGGGTGAACGACCTGCCCGCCGAGCACGATCGGCACGTTGACCGCGCCCGCGGTCGCCTTGACCGTCCCCTGTGCGCTCACCGCCCGTGACCAGACCGGGAACCGCATCTCACGCAGCGCCGCGACGTCGCGGACACCGCACGCGAGGATCGCGCCGCGCACCCCACGCTGCTGGAGCGAGGTGGCGAAGAGCTCGCCGAACATGCCGTCGGTCGACGGGGAGTTGGTGGCCACGACCAGCACGTCGCCGGGCCGGCACTGCTCGACCGCCACGTGGATCATGAGGTTGTCGCCGGGCCAGCAGAGCACGGTGACCGCGGTGCCACCGATCTGCGCGCCGGCCCACGCCGGGCGGAACTCGGGCCCGAGATAGCCGGTGCGGCCCACGGCCTCGTGGACGGTGGCGACGCCGAAGCCGCCCAGAGTCGCGGCCTCGCCGATGTCGGCCCGCGGGGGATCGGTCACCACGACGGTCCTCATCCGGACCTCCCAGATCTTGTCTTCCGTTCCCTCGTTCTTCCGTTCCCGAGCCTAGGTGGTGGCTGTGGATTGTCAACAATTTAGCCGACAGAAATCGGTACGGCCCTTAACTATTGAGGTTCAGAAGCATCTTGACCTGCGGATCTGCAGATTGTTGACAACATCGCCCGCCTTCGCCGTGCTATCAGCTCGGGGCGATATCACACTCAGCCGCCCGAGGGGTGGTTTTCCGTGTTCTCGGTCAATCCGGACAATAAACCCATGTCACGCATCTGGTGGTGCTTCGGTTTGACGGGGACGCTTCTCATCGCGGCCGGGCTCACCCTCAGCCGGTCCAGCGCCGCCTTCGACCCCCGCCCGGCCGCCACCGCCCTCTTCCCCTCCGTAATGCCCGTGTCGGCCCCGCCCACCGTCAAGCCGACCAGCCCGGCCGTGGCCGGAATCCTGCCCAACGAGGGATCCTTCGCGCCGCCGCTGCCGACCGGAAAGGTCGCCGTCGCCGGCGGCCCGGTCAGCCTGCACTACAGCTTCGACGGCGGCGTCCGGCGGCCGATCACCGACACCAGCGGCGCGCACGAACTGCTGCCACTCGGCCAGAACGGCGGCGAACTGCGGCTCGTCCCCCAAGGCTCGGGGTTCGCCGTCGCCTACCCGCGCCGGTGCACGCTGGCCCGGGACCGGGACTGCCCGCGGGCGATCCTGCAGGGTCTGCGCGACGACAGCCTCAACCCGGGCACCCGGCCAATGGAGTACGGCGCGTCGGTGCTGATGACCCGCTCCGACCTCGCCGACGGCGCCAACGTCGTGCAGAAGGGCTACTCGGTCGGCGGCGGCAGCCAGTACAAGCTCCAGGTCGACCACCTGCTCGGCCACCCCAGCTGTGTGATCGCCGGCCAGCGGCACTGGATCTACCGCGCCGAACCGTGGATCGACGTCGCCGACGGCCGCTGGCACGACCTGACCTGCTCCCGCACCTCGGACCGGCTGGCCATCACCGTGGACGGGGTCGAGCGGGCCTGGGTCCGCGTGCCGCCCGGCCTGTCGATCGCCAACCCGGAGCCGTTGCGGGTCGGCGGCAAGGGCCCGGCCAAGGGGAACGACCAGTTCGCGGGTGAGATCGACGACGTCTTCGTGTCGATCAACTGAATGGTCCTGCCTTCCGCGGGCCGCCTTGCCCTGGGCCGCCTTCCGCGGGCCGCCTCTTCCTGGGCCGCCTCTTCCTGGGCCGCCTCTTCCTGGGCCGCCTCTTCCTGGGCCGCCTCTTCCTGGGCCGCCTTCCCGGGGTCAATCCGGCGGAGCGCCGGAAATAGGTCGGACCTCGGTGAGAAGCTCCAGAAGTGGAGTTCTGGGACCTGATCGACGCGGCCCGCGCCGAAGCCGCGCACATGGCCGAATGGCCGAGCGGCATGCAGGTCGGTGACGCGGTCGCCCGCCGGCTTCCCGGCCTGCAGCCGGTGCAGATCCTCGAGTTCGACCTGTGGCTCCGAGGCCAGGCCGCGATGGCCGACCACTGGGAACTGGGCGCCGCCTGCTACCTGTTCAGCGGCTACGTCTCGGAGGACGGCTTCGCCGAGTTTCGCTTCGGGCTGGTGGCCCTGGGCCGCGCCGACTTCCACCGCGTGCTGGCCGAACCCGACGCCGGGCTGGCCGCGCTGCCGGTGGTGCAGGCCATCGCGGCGGGCCACGCGTCCCCGTTCACCGTCCACGCGGAACGCCTGCAGTCGGCCGCCTCCGACACCTACGGCGACCGCTACTGGGAAGACCGGGCTGACCTGCCGATTCTCCACCCGGCGCCGCACTTCACGCGGGCCGACGTCCCGCTGATCCCGACCCGGCTGCCCGGCTTGCACGCGCTCTTCCCCAAGCGTGCGGTGCTTTAGCCCTCAGGTGGTGGGCCAGGTGCGGAAGTTGTGGGACGAGCGGCTCGGAGTCGGGCCGCGCTGGCCCTGATAACGACTGCCGTAGACGGCCGAACCATAGGGATGCTCGGCCGGACTCGACAGGCGGAAGATGCAGAGCTGCCCGATCTTCATCCCCGGCCAGAGCTTGATCGGAAGGTTGGCCACGTTGGACAGCTCCAGCGTGACGTGCCCCGAGAAGCCCGGGTCGATGAAGCCCGCCGTCGAGTGCGTGAGCAGACCGAGACGGCCCAGGCTGCTCTTGCCCTCGAGCCGGCCCGCCAGCTGATCGCCGAGGGTGATCACCTCGAGGGTCGACGCGAGCACGAACTCGCCCGGGTGAAGCACGAACGGCTCACCCTCCGGCACGTCGACCAGCGCGGTCAGCTCGTCCTGCTGCTCGGCCGGGTCGATGTGGGTGTAAAGGTGGTTGTTGAAGACCCGGAAGAACCGGTCGAGGCGCACGTCGATGCTGGACGGTTGCATGAGCGCGGGCTCGAACGGTTCCAGGGCGAGATCGCCAGCCTTGATCTCGGAGACGAGGTCGCGGTCGGAGAGCAGCATCGCAACACCATACCTAGCTGCATCTTCCGGGTGTTTTGGTGGGCATCTCGAACAGATGTTCGATAGAATCACGGCATGGCTTCCTGGTCCGATTTCGCCGCCGCCGAACCGACGCTCGCGGCGGGCATCCGCGCGCTCCTCCAGCAATACGGTCCCGGCATGGCCTACCTGGCCACCGTGCGCGCCGACGGCGCCCCGCGCATCCACCCGGTCTCCCCGGTGATCACCGACGAGGGCCTCTACTGCTTCATCGTCAACTCCCCGAAGCGCCGCGACCTCGACCGCGACGGCCGCTACGCCCTGCACTCCTATCCCCCGGAGGAAAACGACGACGAGGCCTACCTGTCCGGCCGCGCCATCCCCGTCCGAGACCAGCGCGTCATCAACACCCTGGCCGACTCCCTCCGCGCCTCCCACGCCGTCGACTGGCGCCTCTACGAACTGCTCATCGACACGGCAACCCTGCGCCGGCACGGCCCGGTCGGCGCGCTTCCGCTTGCCGCAACTCCAGCCGTACGCTCGATGGCCCGCACCTGGCGAGCCGAGTTAGCCCGCCCCTTCGCCGTCGCCAGCTGAGGGCCGTGCCGGTGCCGCCAAGTCGCCCCGGGATCGGGTACAGTGAGCGGCGCCGCGGGTGTAGTTCAATGGCAGAACATCAGCTTCCCAAGCTGACAGTGCGGGTTCGATTCCCGTCACCCGCTCAGAGGCAGGGGTCTGTGTCTGCGGTAAGCGCAGACCGGGCCTCTTCGCATTTCTCCTGGGGGCCGAGCCCCCAGACCCCACGGTGCGGTGGTCGCTCTGGGCGGCGTGGAATCGGCTTCGTGCCACTACGGTGTTCATTCACGCCTTGGTGGTCCGCTTCGTTAGGCGCGACGTCGAGCGACACTGTCGGGGTGGTCAGCCGCTGGCGCGGAGTTCGGCCACGCTGATTGCCAGACCGGAACGCTCAAGCCGATCGAGTACGTCGTCGACGCTTCCAGGCGGGTTCCGCCATGAGTCGGCGATCTGCTGGACAGCTGCGTAGATGACGCTGCGGTCAAGACTGATCTGGTCGCGAACGAACTCCTCGGGTGACTTCGGATCGATCTCCCAAGAACGCAGTGCGTCGGCTGGGAAGTCGCGGAAATTCGCGGTCACGATGACCTGCGCCTTCGCCTTGATCGCAGCCACCAGCACGTGTCGATCGTCAGGGTCCGGCAGCTTCAGGGAGTCGATGAGGATCTCGTAGTCCGTAATTTTCCGTCGCGAACCGCGCGCCCCATCAACTCTCGAGTTCTGGCGAGCCGCGAACTGTCGAGATCCGGTCGTTGCCTCCGAAGAGCATCGAACATCTCGTCAAGAATGTGGTCGGTCCATTTTTGCCTGCGCGAGACCCGACCGAGCGATCCGGATCAACAAGTCCCGCAGAGCACTCGGATAAAGGACGCTTGCGTCGTAGACGACAACGAAGGCCATGAGTTAACTCAGGTCCATGTCCTGCGCAAGCTCCGCCAGTTCATCGGCTGCAGAGCGTCGTCGCAGGTCGTCTCGGTGCTTGTAGCGCAAGACCGAGCCGGCCAGCACTCTGCAGTGAGTTCCGACCTTTCGATACTCGATCTCGCCCGCCTCCAGCAGGCCGATGAGGTAGGGCCTCGAAACGTTCAGCAGCTCCGCCGCCTGCTGTGTGGTCAGCTCGGCGTGAGCCGGCACCACCGAGACGCTGTGCCCGTTGGCCATGTGCGCCAACACTCGTGCGAGCAGTTCCACGGCGCCGCGCGGCACGACCAATTGCTCGCCGTCCTCGCCATCGACCACTCGGACCACCGCAGGCCCCTCGGTGTGCCGGCGGAGATAATTCTGCACGCGGGGCAGAGCCATCAATCGGGGCCAAGGGCGGCCGCATCCGGCCACCTAGCGTTGGTCGGTACCCCAGCGGCTTCGGGTAGGGACGCCACGATTCGTTTTGACGGTTATGTCTAGCTCTGCGTCAGGTGCAGCACCAAGTTTGGTCAGGAGCGGCGCGGTGGGCGTGCTGCGTTGGCGGTCGACCGTCCAGAGCGCGGCGCAACATCCCTGCCAGCCGCCCACGATCTTGCGAGCCCTGGGCCATTAGTGGGCCAATAGCGCAGGTCATCGGAGGTAACTCCAGGCCACTCGATGCCACGCTGATCTGCGACCCGGGGGTTCATCCAGCGATCTTTTACGGTTCCCAAGCCGACAGTGCGGGTTCGATTCCCGTCACCGCTCGTCTCGTCACCGCCAGGGGGTTTGTCACCCTCCTCGGCGGTCGTAGCGGATTACAGGAAGAGTGCGGTTTGTTGGCCGTCCGGCCTCCCGCACGGCTTGGCGGTGCCTTCGTTATCGACCTCATCTAACCAATCGCTCGATGAGCTCCATTAACGCAATAAATGATTTATCTTTGTAATCCGCAAGGCGATCACACCAAAGTAGTGATGGCTGGCTATTTCCAAGTGCTCTCGACGCTTGCAGGAGTGCCGTCACCAATGCGTCGGCGCCACCGAATTCGCGGGGGTCGATGCCGAGAGATTCGCGGGATCGTGACGGGTATTGCTCTTCGTCATAGAAGGGCGATCCGGGCATGCATGTTAGCGCTGCTGCCTGCGTCAGCAACGGGCGGAGACTATCTTGCTCTATGCCCTGCTCGTACACACGTTTGGCATTCAGGGCGAGCAGGCTCATTGAGACAATGACGTCTTCTGGATTTAGCTTCGGAGTAAGGCGGTCTGAGATGGAAACCTGGGCTGCCCAGTACGCTGGCCACCAATAGCCGGACGTTCCCAGTGCCGCAGCCATCTCCTTCCATGCACCGCGAGTTTGACTAACGTGTTGACCCCACTGCGCAGAGTCATCGAGCCGTGTTGCATGAATCTCCCAGACTTCCGTCAAAGCGGCCTGCGATTGTCCTAGGTCACGTAGCACCCCGGAAAGGGCAATAAAGCTGTTTAGGTCCTGGGGAGCAATCGCGCAAACAGTTCGGCACAACTGGAGTGCTAGGGGCCCAGTCAAGTCGCGGGAGAGATTGCTGCTCATCAACCGCCGTCCGATATCCTTCAGTTTGCCGAAGCCCCCACGAAAGCCGTTTACCCCTCCGACGTACTGAACATCACCGAGGAACTTCTCCAAGCTTGACTCGACCTGAAGGTTCGACTCCTCGGTGAGAGCAAGCTCTAGCATCCCCTTGGAAATACTGGGATGCCGCGCAAAGAAGGCCCGCGACGAGGTGCTTACGAAGAACTCTCGCTTCATCGGAGCCTCGACCAACGGCCGCAAGTCAGACACTGGAACTCCGAGAAATCGGGCGGCAATATCCCGCGGTACACCCTCAAGCCCGCTTAGGTCCACCACCGCGAGCACCACCAGGAACTCCGCCAGCGACATGCTGGAGCCGCCTGGATGAATCACGGCTAGCCGAGACAAGAGAGAAGTTAGACGTGACCGTAAGCGTTCCGAGTCGAAACGCATGGCAAGAAGGCCGCCCATGAACGCCTGACGTCCCTCGGTCGCGCGGCTGGCATCCAGCATGTCTTGCGATATCTGTTTAACGTTCCCGGTGGCGAGGCGCGTGGGTCGACTGAGTGAGCAATTAACCCAGTTCTCGGCCACGATTTGGGCATCGGCTTGGTCAACTCGATCCAACGGCAGCGGAGGGAGAACTCTAAATGATGGAGCCCACCGATCAGCTGTACTGAATTTCCATCCGAGTAGATCCCGCTCTCCGTTCCAGTCCACGTCCCGACTAGCCAATAGGAAATGCAGGAAGAGACCTTCCTCATGTAACTTACTTCCGGCTAATCTGTCGATGTCCGTAAGAAGCGCCTCGGCATCGTCGGAGGCAATGAGAATCGTCGTTCGTGATTCCCTCATTTTGGCTAGATTGTCAGGCGTAAGCCTCGCCTCAGCGGCGCTCCGCCAGTAGATCGCATCAAAGTAATTCTCTTCCGCGAGTAGCCTGATGGCCTGAAGGAGAACTGTCGACTTGCCATCTCCAGTGGCTCCACCAATGCGGACCAGAATACTTCGGTCTTCGAGATCGTTGAGTTCGAAGGCCTTTAAGACTTTCTTTACTACTGGTCGAGGACGTAGCTCCGGGTGACATACGTCCCTCCAATCTGGTGCCAGACCGTCGAAGTACTCCGCAAGATCCGCACGTGGCTTTTTCTTCGCCAGGAACTGTTCCGTGATGCGCACCCATCCGACCAGCGGAGAGGATGACTCCGCTGGTCGCGGTTGGAGAGCTTCAGCGATGTGCCCAACTAGATCGGCGGCTTCATCCGGGTCCAAACCTCGATTGGCGTAGAAATGGTTGTGCTGAGTTCCACCATCTCCGGTGTAAAGGCCGTCAGCGTGTGGGGCTTCCACACTGTACCTTGCATCCCCGCTGGTCGATTGCTCCCCGGTATCCATTTGCGAGTGGCCAATCTTAGGTGGTCAGGAGAAGGTGTTGCTCTGTGTTCCGCCGTCGCCGATGTAGACGCCCTTAGCCTGTGAGGCGTCGACGTGAAACTTCCTAGATCTTGCGCTGGCTGGGTCCACGAGCGTCAGCAACCGCTGCGCCGTTGCCAACAACTCGGCATCGTCGTCGACACCTGTCGCGGTTAGCGCCTGGCGCAACTGGCTCTCCCAGACGGCCGGCTCGACTTGGTTGGTGTCGAGCACATTTAACACCTCTGCCTCCTGCGGTGTACCCGATACTCGGTGCACCAACAGACCGCGCAGACCAGCGTAGGCATCTTTCACGGCCGCTGAAGCCACATCCTTCGCCCCGGCCACCCCACCGGCGGCCAATGCCCCAACGATCACCGACATCGCATCAACAGCAGCCATAGCGAGACCTCCAGAGAGTCGACAAATCCAAAGTTGTGATGCGGCCGCTTTAGGTCGTTGCGGGCGTGCAGGCCTGACTTGCTCAACTGCGCTTGAGAGCCCGGCATATGGCTTCACGTACGGCATAACCGCAGTTGCAGTCTACGCAACATCGACATCCATGACATCTGCCTACACCTGGCAACGCCGGACAGGAACCACCAAACGGGCACCACGCGGCGATGATCGACAGACCTAGCGCACGAAGGAGGCGGAATGAATCACCCGGCAACAAGATCGACGGCTATTGAAGGGCCATTGCGGCAGGCCACGGGTGGTCTCTCCAGGCCACTCGGTGCCGCTTCTACCAGCAGCCAGAGTAATCGAAGTGGCGATCTTGTACGTTCCCAAGCTGACAGTGCGGGTTCGATTCCCGTCACCCGCTCGTCGTTGGGAGCCCCGGTCCGCACACTGCGCGGACCGGGGCTCCTCGCATTTTTCCTGGGGGCCGAGCCCTCAGACCCCGCGTTGCGGTGGGTGCGCGCCGTGGATCGGTGCGGGTCTGCTTCACGCGGTTCGCTCCGGCTTCGCGCAGCTGGTTACGGGCGCCGATTGTGGGGCTAGGTGGGCGGGGCGGCAGGATGGCTTGGCGCCAGGTGATGGCGTGTAGGTGGGGGCGCGGCCGGTGTAGCGGAGGCGCTGGGCCGCGGTGCCGTCGGGCTGACCCAGACCTCGGCGTTGGGGCGGCACGCCTGCCGTTGGGGGCGGCACGTCGGCTTCGTGCAGCGGCCAGTGGGATTCGCCCGGCGGGCAGAGGCTGGACGAAGGAGACGCGGAAGTCCGTTTCCGGTGCTATCGCTCAGGAGATGCGGCTGAGACTCGGCCAGGGTGTGGTCGGGCGGGGCCGGATAGCCGCGACGGGTCAGCGGCACGACCGGCAGCTTCAGAACCTCCGGGCGCCGCTTGAAGCCGGCTCGGTCGCGTCCCGCGCGTGAAGTCATCGATGGCGGGGTAGCGGCGTGGTGAGGCGAGCTATGTGGAGCGATGCGGGCGGCCTATGACGTCGTCGCCGGGGACTATGAGGAGCTGGACAAATCGGGATCGACCTCTCGCCGTGGATGGTTGAGGTGGCGCGGGAGCGGCGCCCGGAGATCGCGTTTGAGATGGGGCGGGCGGCAGCGTTGGTGGGCTGGGTATCCGACCGGAAGGCTGGCCGCCCTGCTCGTGCAGGCCGGCTCCCCGGAGACCGTACGGATGGAGCGGGCGGCTCGGCTGCCTAGTTTTGACCAAGGAAGATTGCGGCCATCTGGCGCCACTCCTCCAACGGGAGGTGGGGGCTCGGGTCGGCCGACAGGACCTGGAGGGCCACGTGGTCGGCACCCGCGGTGAGGTGGGCGTCGACGCCCTTGCGGACGGCCGCCTCGTCGCCCCAGATGACCGCCGTGTCGACGAAGTGGTTGCTGCCCTCGCCGGCCAGGTCGTCGTCGGTGAAGCCGTAGTTGCGCAGCATCGTCGTGTAGTTGGGGAGGGCCAGGTACGAGGTGGTGATGCGGCGGGCCACTTCTCGGGCCTCGGTCGGGTCGGTGCCGAGGAAGACCTTCTGTTCGGGGATGAGCAGGCGGTCGGGGCCGAGGATCTGGCGGGCGTCGGCGGTGTGGGCGGGCGGGGTCAGGTAGGGCAGGGCGCCGGCGGTCAGTTCGCGGGCGGTTTCCAGTGCCTTCGGGCCCAGGGCGGCGATCATGCGTTCGTCGACGGGGACCGAGCGGAGCTTGTCGGTGAGGAAGTCGCGCAGTTTGGTCAGGGGCTTCACGTACGCCTGGCCGAGCGACTCGGCCGTGGGCGCGTGGCCGGAGCCGACGCCGAGGGCGAAGCGGCCCGCGTAGTGGCGGTCGAGCCGGTGCTGGCTGGCCGCGAGCACCTCGCCGCGGCTGCGCCAGATGTCGACGATGCTGGTGCCGACGACCAGGTGGGTCGTGGCGGCGAGGATCGACTCGACCAGGTGCAGATCGTCGGGCGGGCTGCCGCCGATCCAGACCGAACCGAAGCCGAGGCCTTCCAGCTCCTGAGCGGCCGAGGCGATGAGATTGGCATCGTCCGGCCAGAACCGCCGGCTCACCCAGACTCCATAACGCCCGAAGTCGTTCATGATGTAGATCGTACGTTTGACGGGGAGTCGCCGCCGGAGAGGAACGCCACTGTGTACCTGATGATTTCGACTTACACCGTGCCGCTGGAAGAGGTCGACAAGCTGCGGGACGCGCATCTCGCGTTCCTGGACGAGAAGGAGGCCGCGGGCCTCGTCGTCTCGGCCGGCCGCCAGGACCCGCCGAACGGCGGTGTGGTGATCCTCGACGTCGCGTCCGAGGCCGAGGCGTTCGCCGTGATGGCCGACGATCCTTACCTCAAGGGCAAGGTCGGCGAATACAAGGCGGTCGGGTTCAACCCGTCGCGCGGCGTGCTGCAGGGCTGGACGCCGGCCGGCTAGAGGTCGGCGCCGGTGAGCAGGCCACGCAGGCCCAGCCCCGCCGCGACCGCCGAAGGGCACTCGTCGACGATCACCGCGGTGCCGACGTACCGGTCCCCGGCCAGGGCCTTCAGCGCCCCGGCCTGGGCGCCGGTCGCCGCCCAGTCGTCGACCACGAGGACGCGGTCGTCGGGGCGTAACAGCTCACGGCGTACGCCCAGAAGCTGGACCTCGCCGCGGTGATCGACCACCTCGGTCCAGTCCATCGCCTCGGCGATGGGCCGCCGGGCGCCCGCCCGGTAGGCCTCGACGAAGCCGGCGCCGAGCGACCGCGCGGTCAGCGGCCCGACCAGGAAGCCGGTGACCTCGGGCGAGATCACCACGGTCGGGCGGTCGGCCCGGAAGAGGTCGGCGAGCGCGTCGCCGAGGCCGGAAAGGATCGCCGGGTCGCGCCACCAGCCGGAGCGGTCGCTGACCAGATAGCCCTCGCCGGGGTCGGTCCAGCGGAAGGCGGCCCGCAAACGATCACGCAGATCGGCTGTCACCGCGACATAGTGCCACCGGCGTGGGGGTCTGTCGGGCACCGACCGGTCAGAACCCGCTCAGACTACGGGTCAAGTTGATGCAGCGAATCGTTCCGATCGGGCATGCTGTTGCGCGTAGCCATGCCTAATCTCTCGCCGGGTCGTCGCCGCCCGGTCAGCCCAGGATCCCGCGTCGGTCTCGGCGCGGCCCTCGTGCTGCTCGCGTTCGTGTCGGCGGTGGAGCTTTCGGACGGTCGCGAGGCGAATTTCGTCGGCCTGCTCGCCGCGGTTCCGTTCCTCGCCGCCGTTTTCGCGTTCTGGCAGACCGTGCTGCTCGTTGGGGTTCTGGCGGCGGTCGTCGGGATGGCCTTCGTCGGCGCCGAGGGCGGTACGCCCACCGTGTCCGGAATGGCGAACATCCTGGGCATTGTGCTGGCCACCGCGATCGCGGCCGTGGTCGCCACGATCCGGCAGCGCCAGGCCGACCGCATCGTCGAGTTGCAGCGGCTGGCCGCGGTGGCCCAGCAGGCGGTGCTGCGTCCGGTCGGTCCGCAGGTCGGCGCCCTCGCGGTCGCCGGGCGGTACATCTCGGCGACGGCCGCCGCCGACATCGGCGGCGACCTCTACGAGGCCTTGGACACGCCCTACGGCGTACGCATCATCATCGGCGACGTCCGCGGGAAGGGTCTCGATGCGGTCCGTCTCGCGAGCATCGTCCTGGGTTCGTACCGTCACGTGGCCTATGAGCGGGCCGATCTGAAGACGATCGTGACCGATTTGGACCGGGCGGTCGCGCGGAGTGTCGGCGATGAGGACTTTGTGACCGCGGCCCTGGTCGAGGAGCGTGGCGGCACCCTCACCATCGTCAACTGTGGACATCCGGCGCCGCTGCTGTTGCGCCGTGGCCAGGTCATTTCGCTGGATCCGCCCGCGCCGGCCCCGCCGCTGGGTTTCATGCCGGAGGTCACGCCGCGGGTCGAGCGCCTGGAGCGCGGTGACCGGCTGCTGCTGTTCACCGACGGGCTGGGTGAGGCGCGCCGCGAGGGCGAGTTCTTCCCGACCGCCGACCGGGCGTGGCGGCTGCTCGGTCATGGCACGGTGGGGGACGGGCTGGCCTCGCTGGAGACCGCCCTGGTCGATTGGGTGCACGGTCGTCTCGAGGACGACATCGCGCTGGTTCTGCTGGAATATGCGGGCACCGACGAGGAGCCGACGGTGCCGATGCCGAGCTGGGAAGTCGGCGCGGCCGGAAGTTGAGAGGCCGGAAGTCAAGAGGCCGGAGCTAAGAGCCCGGAGCTAAGAGCCCGGAGCTAAGAGGCCGGGAGCGAGACCGCTGCCTGTTCCGGCGTCGTCGTCCCGATCGGGGCGGGTGAGACCGGTGCGACCGGGCTGACCGCAGTGACCGGGTCCGGGCGGCGGTGTCGTCCGACATAGCGGCGGGGCTGGTCCGCCTGGCGCGGCTCGGGAATCAGGTTTTTGATCGTGGCGAACATGTGCGCCTCCTCAGAAGGCGAGAGCTTCGTGTCTATGGGGTGAAACGAGCCTCCGGGCACCTCGATACGTCGACGAGGCGTTGGAGCTCGCAAATAGCCGAACGGCTGTCCTGCTGGCTGGCCGATCGGGGCCGCTTGATGTGCGACCCGGTGGATACCGACCCCTAATCCGGTGGTTGGTCACAGATCAGCTGGCGCCTTGTCGCTGTCTACCGATGGGTAATAGAGTGGTTATTACTGACGGGTAACTCGCGTTTGGGGCCGAGCCATGACTCACTACAAGAGCAACCTCCGGGACCAGCAGTTCAACCTGTTCGAGGTCTTCGGGGCTGACCGGGCGTTCGGTCAGGCGCCGTACGACGAGATCGACGCGGAAACCGCGCGCGACGTTCTTTCCGAGGTCAACCGCCTGGCCACCGAGGATCTGGCGGCCAGCTACACCGACGCGGACCGCAACCCGCCGGTCTTCGACCCCGAAACGCACACCGCGCCGCTGCCGGAGTCGTTCAAGAAGTCGTTCGAGCAGTGGATGGCGGCCGAGTTCTGGCGCCTCGACCTGCCGTCGTCGCTCGGCGGCACGCTCGCCCCGCGCGCCCTCTGGTGGTCGCTCGCCGAGAACGTGCTCGGCGCCAACGCGCCCGTCTGGATGTATTCGTCCGGCCCCTCGTTCGCCCACGTCGTCGAGACCGAGGGGACCGAGGAGCAGAAGAAGTGGGCCAAGCTCTTCGTCGAGAAGCAGTGGGGCTCGACCATGGTGCTCACCGAGCCCGACGCGGGTTCGGACGTCGGCGCCGGCCGGTCCCGGGCGATCCCGCAGGCCGACGGCTCGTGGCACATCGAGGGCGTCAAGCGCTTCATCACCTCGGGTGAGCACGACCTGACCGACAACATCATCCATTACGTGCTGGCGCGTCCGGTCGGCGTCGAGGGCGCGGGCGGTCCGGGCACCAAGGGCCTGTCGCTGTTCATCGTGCCGAAGTTCCACTTCGACCCGGAGACGGGCGAGCTGGGCGAGCGCAACGGCGTCTACGCCACCAACGTCGAGCACAAGATGGGCCTGAAGGTCTCCAACACCTGCGAGATGACCTTCGGCGAGCACGGCGTACCGGCCAAGGGCTGGCTGCTCGGCGACGTGCACCAGGGCATCCGCCAGATGTTCATGATCATCGAGTACGCGCGGATGATGGTCGGCACCAAGGCGATCGCCACCCTGTCCACCGGCTACCTGAACGCGCTGGACTATGCGAAGAACCGTGTGCAGGGCGCCGACCTGGTGCAGAACGACGACAAGGCCGCCCCCCGGGTCACGATCATCCACCACCCGGATGTGCGCCGCTCCCTGCTGCTGCAGAAGTCGTACTCCGAGGCGCTGCGCGCGCTGACCATCTACGCCGCGACCTGGCAGGACAAGGTCGCGATGGCGGAGGCCAGCGGCGACACCGTGGCGGCCAGGGCCGCCTCCACGATGAACGACCTTCTGCTTCCGCTGGTCAAGGGCGTGGGCTCCGAGCGGGCGTACGAGCTGCTCGGTCACGAGGCGCTACAGACGTTCGGCGGGTCCGGCTTCCTGCAGGACTACCCGCTCGAGCAGTACGTGCGGGACGCCAAGATCGACACCCTGTACGAGGGCACGACCGCGATCCAGAGCCTCGACCTGATCTTCCGCAAGATCGTGAAGAACCAGGGCCGGGCACTCGGCGCGCTCGCCGGCGAGATGCAGGCGTTCATCGAGAGCGAGACCGGCAACGGGCAGCTCAAGGTGGAGCGGCTGGCGCTCGGCAAGGCGCTCGGCGACCTCCAGCAGATCCTCGGCACCGTGATGACCTGGCTGGCCGGGGCGCAGGGCGGCGAGCCGACCGAGCTCTACAAGGTCGGCCTGAGCTCGCGACGCATCCTGCTCGCCCTCGGTGACGTGGTGCTCGCCTGGCTGCTGATGCGGCAGGCCGACGTCGCCCTCAAGGCCCTCGGCGGCGAGGTCTCGCCGGCCGACAAGAAGTTCTACGAGGGCAAGATCGCCTCGGCCCGGTTCTTCGTCCGCGAGGTGCTGCCGCGCGTCGGTGCCGACCGCCGCATCGTCGAGGCGACCACGCTCGACGCGATGGAGCTCGACGAGGACGCGTTCTAGAAGCTTTTCCCACTCTCCTGGAAACGGTCGAGCCGGCGGACAAGGGTGTCCGCCGGCTCAGCCGCGTGCGGTGTGTCTTTCCACCAGGCGCATCGAACCGGGCGAAACCGACGACCACGAGTCCTCGGTGCGGTGCACGGCCAGGCCGCTGGTCTTCAGCCCGACCTCGTTGCCGTCGTATTGCGCATCGGGAATGAGCAACACCGACACATCGGACATAGTGGGGTTGTGTCCGACCACGAGCACGGTCCGGACCTCGTCGGGCACCCGGCGGAGCAGGTCGAACACCTCGGTGCGCCCACCGTCGTACAGCCCCTTCTCGTAGCGCACCTCGGGCGCCCGGGTGTCCGGCAGCGCCTGCGCGAGGGCGATCGAGACGCCCTGCCACGTCTGCCGGGTGCGGGTGGCCGGCGAGCAGAGGACGAGATCGGGAGGCAGCCGCTCGTCGGCCAGCCAGGCGCCGGCCGCGTCCGCGTCCGATTCGCCGACCGTCGTCAGGCGACGCTCGTAATCGGGCAGCTCACCGGGGGTCTCGGCCTTGGCATGGCGGAGTAGGACGAGGGTCCGAGCGCTCATAGGAACAGCTTGCCTGATTGAGGATCAATCCGCGTGGGTAACACCTCATCGGACGGATTGATCGTGGTCAGGACCGAGGAGGATCCGATGGGCATCGGCGCAAGCATTTTCCTGCTCGCGGTGGGGGCGATCCTCGCGTTCGCTGTCAACGCGCACATCAGCGGGCTCGACATCAACATCATCGGCTGGATTCTCATGGCGTGCGGGCTCGTCGGCCTGATCATCACGCTCTGGTACTGGAACAGCCGCCGGCGCACCGTCGTGACGCGACGGACGCAGGTTCCGACGGCCGGCACGGCGTACCCGGCCGAGCGGGCGGAATATCACGAGACGCGGCAGGACGTTCCGCCGCCGCCTCCGCCCGGTTACTGATCCCCGCCAAGCTCGCGGCGCCGGCGACTGCTCCCCCCTAGCAGCCGCCGGCGTCGCGCGTCCTTCTACTGGCGAAGTGCTGCCGCGACGGACTCGGCCAGCGGGGTGGCGGGGCGGCCGATCAGGCCTTCCAGGTCGGTCTTCGGCACGAACAGATCGCCCCGCGAGGCGGCCGAGTCCGAGTCGGCCAGGACCGCCGCGTACGAGGCGTCGAGGCCCACCCCGACCAGGAACTCGGTGTACTTCTCCTCGCCCAGGTCGGTGTAGGTGACCTCGCGACCGGACTGCCGGGCGATCTCGGCCGCCAGTTCGGGCATCGTGAACGCCTCGCCGCCCAGCTCGTACACCTTGCCGGC
Source organism: Actinoplanes sp. NPDC051411 (assembly GCF_040682075.1). Taxonomy (NCBI): domain Bacteria; kingdom Bacillati; phylum Actinomycetota; class Actinomycetes; order Micromonosporales; family Micromonosporaceae; genus Actinoplanes; species Actinoplanes sp. NPDC051411. The sequence goes on from NZ_JBFBAD010000002.1 coordinate 117,783, forward strand.
GTGACCCTCGCCGATCAGCGCGGCGGCCGCCGCCTCGGCGTAGTCGAGGCGTGGCGAGGCCGAGATCCGGCCGTCGCCGGCCGCTCCGAACAGGCCGTGCTCGACCGCCTGGGCGATCGGGTAGTTCTCGATGTACCAGCTGTTGCGCAGGAGCGTGTGCGGCACGCCGGACTCGGCGAGGAGGCGCTCGGTCTCCTGGTGCTCGGCCGCCAGCTTCATCGCGCTCGTGCCGGCGTTGGAGATGCTGGTGTAGATGATCCGGCCGACGCCGACCTCCTTGGCCGCCTGGATGGCGTTGCGGTGCTGATCGACGCGCTTGCCGACCTCGCTGCCGGAGATGAGCAGGACCGCGTCGGCGCCGGCGAAGGCGGCCTTGAGCGCCTCGACGTCCTCGTACGCGGCCTTCCGGGTGGTGATGCCGAGGTCGGCGATCTTGTCGATGTCGCGCCCCACCCCGACGATGTCGGCGGCCGGTACTCCCTTGGCGAGCAGCGACTCGACGACGAGACGGCCCAGCTGTCCGGTGGCTCCGGTGACGACGATGCTCATGCTGATCTCCCTGGCTGATGACGGCTTGTCGTATTGAGTCAACATGCCTGGTCAGAGATCACTTCCCAACAGATACAGGGCACCTTGAAGTGCAGTACGTACCTGAGAGATAGTGTCCAGGTGAAAGGCAACGTGTACGACCGCGACTGTCCGAGCCGGCAAGTTCTCGACCGCGTCGGCGACACCTGGAGCGTGCTTGTCGTCACCTCGCTCGCGCGGGGCCCGATGCGCTACACCGAGCTCGCGAAGCGGATCGGCGGGGTGAGCCCGAAGATGCTCACCCAGACGCTCCGCGCCCTGGAGCGCGACGGGCTGATCTCACGAACCGTGCACGCCGTGGTGCCGCCCCGGGTCGACTACGAGCTCACAAAACTCGGCGTGAGCCTGCTCGACCTGGTGGGAGCCTTGGAGACCTGGGCCGAGACGCACATCGAAGACGTGCAGGCCGCCCGGTCCAACTACGACAATCAGGCGTAAAGCGCGAAATAGATCGCGATGTGGTGGCTGACCGCGGCGACCAGCGTGCAGGCGTGGAAAAACTCGTGGTGCCCGAAGACGGCCGGCCACGGGTTGGGGCGCCGCAGGGCGTAGAAGACCGCGCCGATGCTGTAGACCGCGCCGCCCACCAACAGCAGCACCAGGCAGGTGGCGCCGCCGTGGTGCAGCACGTCGGGCAGGATCGCGATCGCGCCCCAGCCCAGAGCGAGATAGAGCGGCGCGCCGGCCCAGCGCGGGAGATGCGGCCAGATGGTCTTGAGGGCGACCCCGCCGAGCGCGCCGGCCCAGATCAGGCTCAACATCAGCGTCGCCTTGCCCGGGTTGAGCAGCTCGACGCAGAACGGCGTATAGGTGCCGGCGATGAAGATGAAGATCATCGAGTGGTCGAGCCGGCGCATGATCTGGTAGCCCTTTTCGCTCCAGACCCGCCGGTGGTAGAGCGCACTGATGCCGAACAGGCCGCACACCGTCGTGCTGTAGATCAGGCAGCTCAGAAAGGGCGAGATGCCGGGCCGGCTCAGGGCGATCGAGCAGAGCACGACGCCGCAGATCAGGGCGACGAAGAACGCGTACTGATGGAGCCGCCCGCGCAGGCGCGGCTTGCCGAGGTCGGCCGGCTTCATCCGGAACTGGGCGGTGGTCGTCACGGCTCCTAGGTTACGGCACCGTAAGTTACTGGCAGGTAGATCTGGTGAGGCAGGATGACGGCATGAGGGTACTTCGGGCCGGCCCCCGCGCGCTGCTGATCGAATGTTCCGACCCGCAAGCCTGGCATTCGGCGCTCTGGCGGCGCCGTGAGCAGGGCTTATTCTCCGCCGACGAGATCGTGCCGGGCGAGCGCACGGTGCTGCTCGACGGCGTGGATTCCGACCTCGCGGGCGATCTCGCAGACTGGGGACCGGACTCCGATTTGTCGCTTGTTGGCGAGACGCTCGTCGAGATTGCCACCGTGTTCGACGGCGAGGACCTCGGCTTCGTCGCTGCGCACTGGGATATTTCGGTCGAAGCGGTCGTGGGGCGGCTCACCGAGACGGAGTTCACGGTCGCCTTCTGCGGCTTCGCGCCGGGCTTCGCCTACATGCGCGGGCTCGCCCCTTCGCCGGCGGTCCCGCGCCTCGACGCGCCTCGCCCGCGGGTTCCGGCCGGCTCGGTCGCCCTGGCGGGCGCCTACGCCGGCATCTATCCCACGGCCTCACCGGGCGGCTGGCGGCTGGTCGGGCGGACAGATCAAAACCTTTTCGACGTACGCCGTGAGCCCCCGGCCCTGCTCGCCCCGGGCACACGCGTGCGCCTGGCGGTGGCCCGTTGATCACGGTGCTCCGGGCGGGGCCGCTCACGACCGTGCAGGATGAGGGCCGTCCCGGCTACGCCCACCTCGGAGTGCCGCGAGCGGGGGCGCTGGATCAGCCCGCGCTGCGGCTGGCGAACGCCCTGGTCGGCAACGACGCGTCGGCGGCCGGCCTGGAGACGACCCTGATGGGGTGCCGGCTCCGCTTCGAGTCGCCGGCGACGATCGCGGTGACCGGGGCTGTCTGCACGGTGAAGATCGACGGCGGCCTGGCGGGCGGCCCGGGGCCGATCGCGGTGCCGGCGGGAGCGGTGGTGGAGATCGGGCGGGCTACCGGCGGAGTGCGGTCCTATCTGGCGGTGGCCGGGGGGATCGACGTCGAGCCGGTTCTCGGGAGCCGGTCCACCGACACGCTCTCCGGCCTGGGCCCGCCACGGTTGACCGACGGCCAGACGCTGGCGATCGGTCCGATGCCGAATAACCCCGACAAACCGGCCGAACTGCTGGCCCGTCGAGTGGCGGAAGCCGCTCGGGACTCCGCAGATCAGGTGCGCGGTCCGGGACAGGCGAGCTTTGTGGATCGGCCGGGTCAGTCGGGCCCGGCCGGGCGACTCGGCGGCTCGGAGCGGCCGGGCTCCGCAACGCCCCCGAGGGAGCCGGGGCGCTCCGGCGGGGCGGGGCAGGCTGCACGGGAGCTCGAGGGCTCGGGCGTTTCCGCGGGGCGGGCCGAGATTGTGCTCGGGGTGTGGGCCGGGCCGCGGGACGCGTGGGTGGAAGTGGCGGGACTGTTTGGGGACGCGTACGTCATCAGCCCGATGAGCAACCGCGTCGCGTGCCGGCTGGCCGGCACCGCCCTGAGACGCACCCGGGCCGGCGAATTGCCGCCGGAAGGGCTGGTGCTCGGCGCGATCCAGGTGCCGCCGGACGGGCAGCCGTTGATTTTCCTGGCCGATCATCCGACGACCGGCGGCTACCCGGTGGTCGGCGTGGTCGATGACGTGGCTCCGCTGGCGCAGGCGCGGCCGGGGACTAGCGTTCGGTTTCGTGAACTCCATTGACCTCAACGCCGACCTGGGCGAGGGCTTCGGCCGCTGGCAACTCGGCGACGACGAGGCCCTGCTCGACGTCGTGACCTCGGCGAACATGGCGTGCGGCTTCCACGCCGGCGACCCCACGACGATGCGGCGACTGTGCGTGGCGGCAGTGGCGAAGGGCGTCGCGGTCGGTGCTCAGGTGGGCTACCGCGATCTGGCCGGCTTCGGGCGGCGGCGCATCGACTACGACCTCGACGAGTTGCGGGACGACATCGTCTATCAGATCGGCGCGTTGGAGGCGTTCTGCCGTCTCGCGGGTGATCGGGTGCGCTATGTGAAGCCGCACGGGGCGCTCTACAACACAGCGGCCGTCGATCCGGGGCAGGCGTCGGCGGTCGTCGCGGCCGTCGCCGGTTACGACCGGGGACTGCCCGTGCTCTGTCAGCCGGGTTCGGTGCTGGCGCGGTCGGCGCGGGAGGCCGGGCTGACCGTGATCGCGGAGGGGTTCGCCGATCGGGGCTATCAGGTCGACGGCACGCTGGTGCCACGGTCCCGCGAAGGCGCCGTGATCCATGAGGCCGACACGGTGGTCGCCCGAGCCGTGCGGATGGCCGTCGACGGCGAGGTGGAGACGGCCGAGGGCGGTGTCGTCTCCTGCCGGGTCGCCTCGATCTGCGTGCACGGCGACACCCCGGGCGCCGTCACCCTGGCCGGCCGGGTACGCGCGGGGCTCGGCGCGGCCGGGATCGATCTCGCCCCGTTCAGCTGAAGCCCGGCATCGAGCCGCAGGCCGCTAGCTTTCATCCATTCCGCGGAGGATCAGCGGGAGGCGGGACGGGCCGTCGGCCGTCACCGTCACCGGCACACCCCAGTCCTGCCGGGTCAGGTGACAGGCGGCGTTCTCCACGTTGACGTCGCAGGTGGCGGCCTGGGCCACCACCTGCAGGACGCCCGCGGTCACGGCCGGATTTATCACCAGTTTGCGGGACAGGTCGGTGGTGCTGCCGGCGCCCTCGAGCAGCAGCTCGGCCGGCGAAGCCGAAACGGTCAGGCGCGTCGACGGGCCGAACTGGGTGTCCAACTTCTGGCCCGGCGCGGGCGTGAACACGACATCGAGCGTGACCGGGCCCGCGGCCAGCAATGACGCCGGGCGCTCGGTCTTGTGGCGCTCACCGGTCACCGTCTTGACCACCCCGGGGGCGAGGCGGGTCAGCCGGTGCCCGGCCGACTCGACCACGATCACCTCGCCGCCGGCGGTGACCACGATGTCGCTGGGCTCGGCCAGGCCGGAATCCACTGTCGACACGGTCTGTGACGACGGGTCATAACGGCGTACGGCCCCGTTGTAGGTGTCGGCGATCAGCACCGAGCCATCTTGCAGAGCCGCCACGCCGAGCGGGTGCTGCAACAACGCCTCGGCGGCCGGACCGTCGACGTGGCCGAAGTCGAAAAGACCCTGGCCGACAGCCGTATGCATCTCACCGTCGGCGATCCAGCGCAGCGCCGAGGTCTCGCTGTCGGCGATCCACAGGCGGTCACCCCCGACCGACAAACCGGACGGCTGAGCCATCCAGACGTCCGGGATCGGGCCGTCGCGGAGAGACTCGACGGTGGTGCCGGCGTACACGCCGACCGTGCGCTTGATCGGGTCGAACCACCACAGCTGGTGGATGCCGGCCATCGCGATGATGACCTTGTCGTCGAACCAGGCCAGATCCCACGGCGAGGACAGGTCGGCGGCGAGCGCGTCGTGCGGGTGATCGTCCACGGTGGAACGCCACGGGCGCCCCGAACCGGCGACCAGGGTCACCTCGCCGGTCCTCAACACCAGGCCCCGCAGCTGGTGAGCGACGGTGTCGGCGACCAGGACGTCGTAGCCGGCGGTTGACGCGACCGCGGGCGGCAGCAGAAGCAGGCCCTGCGGCTCGTTGAACGGGCGGCCACGCTCACCGGTGCCGAACCGGCGGGCCAGGGTCTCGGCGTCCGGCGCGATCTCGACCAGCGAGTGCCGGGCCGAATCGGAGACGAGCAGATTGCCGCCCGGCAGCTCGATCGCCTTGCCGGGAAACCGCAGCAGGGTGTCGGCCGGGGCGGGCGCAACGTACGGCCCGTCGCCGCGGTGCAGGGTGCCGTCGGCCTCGTGCCTGGCGATCAGCTCGTCGACCAGGCGGGACAGCCCCTCGGCGTGGCCCTCACCGGCCATCGAGGCGACCAGGTAGCCGGTCGGGTCGATCACCGCGAGCGTGGGCCAGGCCTTCGCCGCGTACTGCTGCCAGAGGTGCATGTCGCCGTCGTCGACGACCGGGTGGTGCACGCCGTAGCGCTCGACCGCCGCCTTGAGGGCCGCCGGGTCGCGCTCGTGCTCGAACTTGGGCGAATGCACGCCGATGACGACCAGGGCGTCGCCGTACTTCTCCTCCAGCGGCCGCAACTCGTCGAGCACGTGCAGGCAGTTGATGCAGCAGAACGTCCAGAAATCGAGCAGCACGATCTTGCCGCGCAGGTCGGCCAGCGTCAGATCCCTACCACCGGTGTTGAGCCAGCCGCGGCCCTTGAGTTCCGGAGCGCGTACGCGTGCAGTCATCGCACCATCGTGCCGCATCGGACCGCCCGGCCCGGCACGAAGGTGGTCAGCACAACAACCGTCAGCTATTGGGCTTCAGGCACAGCACCTGGGTCTTGCCGTCCGACGTCGGATTGAGCACGTAGGGCTGCTGCGGGTCGGCGCACTTCGACTTGTCGTCGGCGATCGACACGACCTGGAACGCGGACGCGTCGCTGCAGTCCGCCTTCACCGCCTTGTCATCCGACTTCTTGACGCAGTCACCGGTGTTGACGCTCAGGGTGGCGTTGTCGCTGCCCTTGTCACCACCGGCGACCAGGTAGACGATGCCGAACGCGAGACCGACCAGCAGGGCGGCCCCCACGACGACCGCGAGCAGGGTCGGCAGAATGCGGACGTGCGGCGTCTCCGGCTTGGCCGGCGCGGCCTGGTTCTCCTGCGCCTCGACACCGGGCCAGCTGGTGGTGTCTTCCGGGGTCGGCGGGGTGACGGTCGCACGGGTCGCCGGTCCGGGGAACAGGCCACCCATCGGCGGCCGGTCGGTCTCGAGCTGACCGGGCGGCGGGAAGCTGGGCAGCGCGGGCGCGGGCACATAGGGCTCGCCCCGGCCGGCCACGTCGGTGGTGAGCTCGTTGTACTGCTCCGGGCCGCGACGGGCGACGTCGGTGGTCGGCTCACCGAACGGCGGCATCCCGCTGGGCCGCTGCGGGAGCGCCGGCTGCGCCCCGGGCGGGCTGACGCGAGCACTTGCCGAGGCACGCGCGGCGCCGCGGCTCGGCTCGGCGTCGCTCGGCCTTCCCGGGTACGCGGGGGAGCCGAACCCGCCCGCGGCATTCTGGTCGCCGCCGGGCTGCCCGGGGTAGGCCGTGGAAGACCCGATGCCGCCGCCCGGGTTCTGGTCGGCGCCGGGCCCACCCGGAACCGAGGCGCCGGGGAACGGCGGGTTGCCCGGACCACCCGGGAACGGCGGATTACCCGCCCCGGGGAACGGACCGTCGGACCCGGGTGCGCCCGGGTAGGACCCGTTGTCGGACCTGGGCCCACCCGGTCCCGAAAACACGCCGTTGTCCGTGCCGGGTCCACCCGGGAGGCCCGAGCCGGGTCCGCCGGGGAACGAGCCGTTGTCCGTGCCGGGCCGTCCAAGGAACGCCGAGCCGTCCGAGCCGGGGAACGAGCCGTTGTCCGAGCCGGGCCGACCAGGGAACGCCGAGCCGTCCGAGCCGGGGAACGAGCCGTTATCCGAGCCGGGACCGCCGGAGAAGGCAGGGCCGTTCGAGCCGTTGTCGGAACCGGGGCCGCCGGGGAACGCCGAGCCGGGGCCGCCCGGGGAGGACGATCCGTTGGAGCCCGGGTAGAAGCCGTTGTCGGAGCCTGGGCCGCCCGCGAAGGCCGAGCCGGGTGCGCCGGGGAAGGAACCGTTGTCGGAGCCGGGCGCGCCCGGGAAAGGCTGGCCGGAGGCGCCGGGGCCGCCCGGGTAAGCGGAGCCGTTCGCGCTCGAGTAGGAGCCGTTGCCCGACCCCGGACCGCCCGGGAAGCCCGAGCCGTTGTCCGGGCCGGGGCCGCCGGAAAAGCCCGAGCCGTTGCTCGAGCCAGGGCTGCCGGGGAAGCCCGAGCCGTTGCTCGGGCCGGGGCTGCCGGGGAAGCCCGAGCCGTTGCTCGGGCCGGGGCCGCCGGGGAAGCCTGAACCGTTGTCCGGGCCGGGGCCGCCGGGGAAGCCCGAACCGGGGAACGAGCCGTTGTCCGAGCTGGGCGCACCCGGGAAGGCCGAGCCGGGGGAATCCGAGCCGAAGGCGTTGCGGCTGTGGTCGGGGCGTTCGCCGAAGGGCGCGGCGCCGAACTGGGACGGCGGCCGGAACGGGGAGTCGGAGGGGTTCTCCGGCTCAGGTGTCGATGGCGCCAGGTCGTCCTCCTCGGCCGGCTCGCTCGCCGGGCGGCCATAGACGCGGGCCTGTGGTGGCGTCGGGGCCGGCGGCGGGAGTTCGGACGCGTCGACCGGTGCGCGGCTGGCCGACGGCACCGAGGCGCTCGCCGTCACCGGGCGGGCGGAGCCGACCGCGGGGCCGGAGCGTTCGGCGGAGTCGCGGGGTTGCGGCACGGAGCCGCTCACCGGGGCGGCGCCGAACGGGCTGCTCGGCGCGCCCGGCGGGGTGCCGTAGGCGGCCGGGCTGCTTGGCGAGCCGGGCGGTGTGCCATAGCCGGCCGGGCTGCTTGGCGGTGTGCCGTAGGTGGCGGGGCTGCTCGGTGAGTCGTCGGGGCCGCCGGCTGCGCTGAGGGCGGCGCCGGGCACCCGCTGCGGGTAGCCGCCGCTGATGCCGGACGGGTCGCCGGCGGGGGACTCGGAACGCGGGTAGGGAGATTGGTCGTCGGCCCCGCCCGGGTTGAACCGCCCGTTGTCGGATCCGCCGAACGGCGAGGCACCGCTCTCGGGTCGCGCGAACGGCGACGAATCAGAGCCGGCCGCGAACGGCGACGAATCAGAGCCGGCCGCGAACGGCGACGAATCAGAGCCGGCCGCGAACGGCGACGAGTCTGGGCCGGACGCGAACCGCGACGAATCAGGGCTGGGTGCGAACGGCGACGAGTCGGGGCTCGATGGGTATGGCGACGCGTCGGGGCCGGGTGCGAACGGCGAATTGGCGCTGGGTGCGAACGGGGACGAATCGGTGCCCGGCGCGGACGAAACGGGGTCGCCCATCGGGGCGTTGCCGACGGGCGGCGGGCTGCCGTAGGTCGAGCCGCTCGGGCTCGCGGCGGTGCCGGACGGCGGCTCGGCCTGACTGCTGCCGAAGGTCGCCGGGCGGGCACTGCCGAACGGCGATGACTCCTGGTCGCGGCCGTACGGCGAAGCGTTCTGCCCGAACGGCTCCTGGTCGAAAGATCCGGGCGACAGCGCGGCCTGGCCGAACGGGTGCTCGCCGGACGACGGCTGCCCGTACGGGTGTGGCGCCGACTCGGGGGACGCCGAGCCGAACTCGGACGCGCCGAATGGGGACGGCTGGCCGCGTGCCGGCAGGTCGGTGCCGGGCGGCGTGTCGGACCCGGATGGCGAGCGCAACGGGAAGCCGCCACTGTCGCCGCGCCGGGTCGGGAACGCGCCCTGGCCGCCGCCGCGCAGCGGGAAACCGCCGCTCGCCGGCCCGCTGTCGTCGGGGCGGGCCGGTGGTGGGGCGTCGGGAAGGCCGGTCAGGCTCGCACCGGGTACGCGGATGCGCTGGTCGCCGAAGGCGGAGATGCCGGGCGGGCGGGCGGTGGCCGGGCCGACCTCGGGGTCGGCGGGTTCGCTGCCGACGAGGCCGCGGCCCGGATTGCCCGCCGCGAAACCGTCGAATTCGGTCAATTGGGGTGGCGAGGTCGGGTTGCGCTGCGGAAGCGGGTCGCCGGCGCCGATCGAATTGCGCTGCGGCAGGCCGGATTCCGGCCGCGCGAACGGATCTTCCGATTCGGACGAATGTGACGGGGAAGCGGACGCCCAGTCGGGCCGGGAATCACCGTTGGAGGAAGCGAACGGCTCACCACCGGGAGGGGCGAACGGCGACGGCTCGGGAACGCGCGCGGAGCCGTACTGCGTGCCGGCCGGGCGAGCGGCCTGCTCCGAGCTCGGGCCGAACGACGACACGGCCGGCACCACGAAGGGTGAGCCACCGTTCGGCGTCGCCTGCGGCGGCGGAGCGTACGAGCTGGGGAAACTGTCGGCGGGCGGTTGGGCGGTCGCGCGACCGGCGGCGCGCCGGCCGTCAGCGTCCGGCGGGAAGCCGTCCGCTGTCGGTCCGCCCGACGTGGCCTCGGCCGGTTGCGTGCCGGCGTACTGCCCCTCGGACGTCATGATCGCCTCCTCATCCATGCGGCCGTGCCAGCTTTGCACGGACGCGGTCCGCCGGCACTTCGCCGACGGCCGTGCCAGCTCTCAGGCCAGGCCGTTCGGGACACTCCGCGCGGGTCGGAAGCCCCGGTCTCCATTTCCGGCGGGGGGAGCCGGGGCGGTGACCGTGCCCAACCGTACCGGGCCGAGCCGGTGGGAGGAATCCCGGTGTACGTCCGGAAGGGGACGCCTAACTGATCTTTAAGCCTGTCTTGCAACGAGAAACGCCCCGTCCGGATTGTTCCGGACGGGGCGTCGTGTGGTCGTGGGTCAGACCGGCTGGCGCTGGGCGAAGATGGCGATCTCGTCGCGCATCGACTGGCTCGGCGCGGACATCCACGCCCGGTCGATGGCGCGGTTCTGCCGGTTGATCAGACGACGCTGACGGGCGCGGTCGATCAGTTTCATGGTGCTGCTCACTTCCCTGAACTTCGGTGGTTCGACGTCATCTCAGACAACACCATTGTGCGGGTCTGTAATCCGTCTTACCAACTAAATATGGGGTGATGCGCGGCACCGGCTTAACGATCGAAGGTTTTCCGAGCGAAAGACCTACGTCCAGGCGAGCAGGGTGGCCTCCGGGTCTTCGAGGAACGCCCCGACGTCCCGCAGGAACTTCGAGCCCAGTTCCCCGTCGACGATGCGGTGGTCGAACGAGAGCCCCAGCGTGGTGACCCGGCGGATCTTGATCTTGCCCTTGTGCACCCAGGGCATCTCGCGGATCGCGCCGAAGACCAGGATGGCCGACTCGCCCGGCGGAAGGATCGGCGTGCCGGTGTCCACACCGAACACTCCGACGTTGGTGATCGAGAACGTTCCGCCCGACATGTCGGCCGGCGGGGTCTTCCCCGACTTCGCGACCTGGACAAGTGTGTTGAGCGACTCGGCCAGCTCCCGCAAGGTGAGACGCCCGGCGTCCTTGACGTTGGGAACGATCAGGCCGCGTTCGGTGGCCGCCGCGATGCCGAGATTGACGTATTCCTTCACGACGATCTCGCCGGTCGCGCCGGACCAGGTCGAGTTGACCATCGGATGCCGCTTGACGCCCAGCAGCACCGCCTTGGCCACCAGCAGCAGCGGCGAGATGCGGACGTCCCGGAACTCCGGCCGCGCCTTGATCTTTTCGAGCGCCCGCATCGACCGGGTCACGTCGACGGTCAGGAACTCGGTGACGTGCGGTGCGGTGAACGCCGAGGCGACCATGTTTTCCGCGGTCAGCTTGCGGACGCCCTTGATCGCGATCCGCTGCTCGCGGGAGGCGTCGAAGACCGCCGCGGCCGGCGCGGTGACCGTGCTCACTGCCGCGCCCTGCGCTTCCGCCGGGCTCGCGGCCGCTTGATGTACGTCGTCCCGAGTCACCGACCCCATCGGGCCGGTTCCCGCGACCGCCCTCAGGTCGACCCCGAGATCGCGCGCCAGCTTACGAACCGGCGGCTTGGCGAGCACCGGCCCGCCGCGGTGCCCATTGGCCGGAGCCGCCGCGGAGCTGCCCGCAGCCGGGGCCGCGGCGGCCGGAACGGGCCCGGCCTGGGCCGGCGCCGGCGTGACCGGCGACGGAAGGGTGACCGCGGGAGCCGCGGCGGCTGGAGGCGACGACGTGGGCGGGGACACCGACGGCGTACCGGAAGATCTTGGCCGCCTCTTGGCGGAAGTCGTCCGCGGACCGTAACCCACCAGGACGGCCGTGCGTCCACCCGGAGCCGGACCACCGATCATGCCGGGCTCGACCGAGCCCTCCTCCGGCGCCAGCTCGACCGCCGCGAGCGACTCGGCCGACGGAGCCGGTCCGCCGCCCGCGCTGGAGCCGCCCTCGGATGAGGGCAGCGGGCCCGCCGACGGATCGGTGTCGATGGCGACGATCGGCGAACCGACCTCGACCGTCGTGCCCGCCTCGTGGAAGATGCGGGTCACCACGCCGCCCCACTTGGCCGGGATCTCGACCGCCGCCTTGGCCGTCTCCACCTCGACGATCGGCTGGTTGAGTTCGATCGTGTCGCCGACCTTGACCAGCCAGGTCAGAATCTCGCCCTCGGTCAGGCCCTCGCCGAGGTCGGGCAGGTTGAATTCCTTGACTCGCGACATGCCGGTCACCAGCCGAACGAACGGTCGACGGCGTCCAGCACCCGGTCGAGGTCGGGCAGATAATCTTCCTCGACGCGGGCCGCCGGGTAGGGAACGTCGAAGCCGGTCACCCGCAGCACCGGGGCCTCGAGCGAATAGAAGCACTCCTCGGTGATCCGGGCGGCCAGTTCGGCGCCGAGGCCGATGTTGCCCGGGGCCTCGTGGACGACGACGGCCCGGCCGGTCTTGCGCACCGAGCCATAGATCGTGGGGTAGTCGACCGGCGAGAGCGAGCGCAGGTCGATGACCTCGAGGCTGCGGCCGTCCTCCTCGGCCGCGGTGGCCGCGTCGAGTGCCGTGCGCACCATCGGCCCGTAGGCGAGCAGGGTCGCATCGGTGCCCTCGCGGGCGACCCGGGCCGCGTGCAGCGGCTGGGCGCCGGACAGGTCGGCGTCGAGGTCGACCGCGCCCTTCTCCCAGTAGCGCCGCTTGGGCTCGAAGAAGATGATCGGGTCGTCGGAGGTGATCGCCTGCTGGATCATCGAGTAGGCGTCGGCGGGGTTGGCGCACGTCACGACCTTGAGGCCGGGGGTGTGCGCGAAGTAGGCCTCGGGCGACTCGGAGTGGTGCTCGACCGCGCCGATGCCACCGCCGAACGGGATGCGGATGACGATCGGCAGCCGCACGTTGCCCTTCGAGCGGTAGAACATCTTGGCGACCTGGGCGACGATCTGGTTGTAGGCCGGGAAGACGAACCCGTCGAACTGGATCTCGCAGACCGGGCGGTAGCCGCGGATGGCCAGGCCGACCGCGGTGCCGACGATGCCGGCCTCGGCCAGCGGGGTGTCGATCACCCGCTGCTCGCCGAAGTCCTTCTGCAGGCCGTCGGTGATGCGGAAGACGCCGCCGAGCTTGCCGACGTCCTCGCCCATGATGACGACCTTGGGGTCGTTTTCCAGCGAGCGGCGCAGGCCGTGGTTGAGGGCCTTGCCGAGCGTGATCGTTTCGGGCATCAGTGCGCGCTCCCCTCGAACGAAGCCTGGTAGTCGGCGAACCTCTGCCGTTGAACGTCGAGTTCGGGCGAGCCGTTCGGATAGACGTTGTCGAACAGGGTGAGCGGCTGCGGGTCGGGCATCGCGAGCACCCGTTCGCGCAGGTTGAGCGCGAGGGTCTTCGCCGAGTCGTCGACCTCGGCGAAGAAGGTGTCGTCGGCCAGCTGCTGCTTGGCGAGGAACGCCTTGAGCCGGCTGATCGGGTCCTTCGCCTTCCAGGCCTCGACCTCGCTGGCGATGCGGTAGCGCGTCGGGTCGTCCGAGCTGGTGTGGGCGCCCATGCGGTAGGTGTACGCCTCGATCAGCGTCGGGCCCTGGCCGTTGCGCGCGTTGTCGAGCGCCGCCCGGGTGACCGCGAAGCTGGCCAGCACGTCGTTGCCGTCGATCCGGACGCCCGGGAAGCCGAAGCCGGCCGACCGCCGGTAGAGCGGGATGCGGGTCTGGCGTTCCAGCGGCTCGGAGATCGCGTACTGGTTGTTCTGGCAGAAGAAGACCATCGGGGCGTGGAACACCCCGGCCCAGACGAACGCCTCGTTGACCTCGCCCTGGCTGGTCGCGCCGTCGCCGAAGTAGGCGATCACCGCCTCGCCGTCGGGGCTGCCGGTCTTGCCGTCCATCGTGATGCCCATGGCGTAGCCGGTCGCGTGCAGCGTCTGCGAGCCGATGACGATCGTGTAGCCGTTGAACTTGTGCTTGTTGGCGTCCCATCCGCCCTGGTCGACCCCGCGGAACAGGCCGAACGGCATGATCGGGTCGATGCCGCGGGTGTAGAGGACGCCGTGCTCCCGGTAGGTCGGGAAGGCCATGTCCTGCTCGCGCAGCGCCCGCCCGGAGCCGACCTGGGCCGCCTCCTGGCCCAGCAGGCTCGCCCAGATCCCCAGCTCGCCCTGTCGCTGCAGAGCCGTCGCCTCGGCGTCCAGCCGTCGGACCGTGACCAGGTCCTTGTACAGCTCGCGGTACTCGTCGTCGGTGAAATCGACCGAATACGTCACGCCTTCGTCGGTGGTGACGCTGTCCACGCGTTCGCCATCGGGGGTGAGCAGTTGGACGAAGCCGCCGGCCGGTGCATCAAGCCCGGCCTCGCTTCCGCCGTTCGCCATCCGTGTCTCCCTGTTTCATCTCTGCGCCCGCGGCGGGTGTTGCCCGTCCGCGCGACGAACCGCTCGGTCGCCGCGCCTGACCCGGGTGAGGTTGCCGCGCGGCCTCCCAGCGGGGGTCGGGACCCCGCCGAGGAGTGACGGCCCCCACCACGCCCCGCTGAAGATCGGCGAAGGCGACGGCGGCGGTGCCGTCGCCCCCAATCCTGACAGAGAACGTGAGCGTCGTTACAGATCAGGTCGATCACAGTCAGGAAATTCCAAGGCCACATAGCTGCCCGTATTTGTCCGTATTAGTGGTTTTCGTACGGTCACTACCGTACGAATGGGTCCATCCCGCCGCTGCCGATATGCCGGAGCTTCGTTCACCCCTGTGACCGCGACTGATCCATGTTGATCATTGCCTTATCGCGCCCAGGGAGGGGACCGGCCGTGCCGGACGAGCGAGACGACGACCTCGTGCCGCCGCTCAAGGTCATGCGGAAACGTCTGAACGGCGTCTATCGAGCGGACAGCGGATTTTCCGGCCCGACCCGTCGTTATGTGCTCATTGTGGCGCTTCTGGTCGGGTTGGCCTCGATTCCCACCCTGGCGGCGATCACCGCCGGCTCCAACGAACTCTCCGACGGCACGACCCACACGCTCGACGTGCCGTTCCTGCCACCGGCCTCGCCGGGCCCGATCGGAAGCCGCCGTCCAACGCATGTATATGACGGCGGGGCGCCCGGAGCCGGTTCACCGGGCGCTGGATCTTCCAGGGCGGCGTCAGCCGAGCCGTCATCACCGGCTGGGCCGTCCGCCGGGCCGCCCAATGGGCCGGCCGCCGGGGTGTCAGCCGGGGTGTCCGCCGGGGTGTCCGCGTCTTCCTCGCCGGAGCCGTCGTCCTCTTTCGGGCCGGGGCCTTCCCCGACGGAGGTGCCGACGGTCCCGCCGCCGGTTCTGGGGGCATCGCAGGGCGCCAAGGCCGCGATCCGGGCGGGGCGCATTCTCGGCCAGGTGGGCCGGCGAGAGCCGCGAGCGGCTCCGCCTTCCTCCGTACGCGGTCAGGCCGCCCCGCCGGACGACGGCTACAACTCGGGCAGTTCCCGGAACGACCATCCGTCAAAGCCCCATCCAGCACGCCATCGCGCGTCGGGCTCTGGCTCGTCGGGCTCTGGCTCGCGGGGCTCTGGCTCGTCGAAGCCCGGCTCATCCAAGCCCAGCCCGTCGAAGCCGGGCCCGTCGAAGTCGGGGTCCACGGCGTCCGGCCCGTCAAAGCCCCACTCTTCGAAGCCGGCTCCTTCGCAGTCGGCTCCTTCGCCGTCCGGGCCGGACCTGTCCGCCCTGGTCCCGGGCCTGGTCGACGGTGACGGCTTCCCTTCGGTCCCCGGCTTCCCGAAACTGCCCGGCTTCAACGCCCCGGACCCGACCAGGCACAAGCACAAGAAACCCGCGTCCAGCTCGCCGGACGCGCCGGTCGAACCCGATGAGCCGCCGGCCTGGAACGACCGCCCGGCCTGCCATGAGCGCGGCAAGTGCGGCGCCCGCCCGTCCCACCATCACCGCCCGGACTTCACCGGCGACCGCCGATGCGACAGCGCGACCCGCCGGGCCACCAGCTCAGATCACCGCACCGTCCAGATCGACCGGTCTCGCGACCGGTCCGCACACCGCCGGAGGTCCGCAGTGACCGAACGCCCGCAGAACATCCGCACCGCCCGCCCCTACGTGAACGGCGGCGGCCAGAACACCCGCCGTCCGATCCCGGAGGCCCGCGTCCCGGAGTCGCGCGCCGACGACAACCAGAACCGGTCCTACCGCGGGAACCACCGGGCCGCCGGCCTGCACCACCTCGACCATCAGACCCCGGCCCAGCAGCGCAGCTCGCGGGTCGGCCGGCACCACGCCGATCCGCAGGACGGCTTTATCAACCGCTGAGCGACGCCGCTAGTCGAGATGGTCGCGGTTGGCCTCGATCCAGGCGTCGATGGCGTCGGTGTCGTTGGGGTCGACGCCCTCCGAGATCAGCTGGGCGACCGCGGCGGTGGCCGGGCTGCGCCGCTCGCCGGTCGCGTAGAGGCGGGCGAACTCGGGGATCATCTCCTCGACCATCTCGTCGGTCTGGGCGATCGCCGCCTCGGGCAGTCCGCGCCGGCGGGTGGCATAGGCCGACCAGGCCCGGGTGACCCGGGGCAGCATCGCGGCGTCGTCCATGTCGAGGACCGCCCGCCGGTGCACCCAGTCGAGCAGGAACAGACCGGCCACCGCCGGGCTCCAGCGCAGCGGGTCGGCCGACGGCAGGCTCGCCGCGTGGTCGAGGATCAGGCTGACGCAGAAGTGCAGGGACGCCACCTCGTCGTCCGCGGCGACCTTGTCGAGGCCGAACCGGGCCGCCTCGGGTGAGCCGAGGAAGTCGCGGGAGAGGTCGGCGGGGGCGGGCGTGGGCGGCTCGGCCAGCGGCGGGGTGGTCGACGCCGGCAGCAGGGCCAGGCGGGCCGCGGCCAGCGCGCGGTCGGTGGCGAGCGAACCGTCGGCGGGCAGGTCGCCCAGCCCGTCGGTGATCTCCAGGTGGCGGTTGACCTCGCCGCGGACGCGGCCCGGGTCTTCGGCGCGGAACCAGGTCAGCTCGTCGTCGTCGCACATCTCGCGTACCTGCTCGAGGATGCGGGAGGCCGAGGAGCCGACGAACACGTCCTTGGTGATGCCGATGTTGTGGTCGACCAGGGCCACGACCGCGTGCTCGGGGCCGCCGTCGTCGACGTCCTCGTAGGCGAAGGTGACCAGATAGGACGTCTGATCGCCGTACACGTCGCCGTACGCCCAGCACCCGGTGGGCCGCACGCGCCCCAGCTGGGCGGCCCACGCCGGGGCTTGCGGCCCCCGGCGTACGTCGGAAGCGCCCGCCGCGTCGGGCACCAGCGCCGCGAAAACCTCGCGGATCGTCGTGGCCGCCGCCGTGCGGCGGCGTGTGGTGGCTCCCAGGAAGTCGCCGACGAAGTCGCGGACCGCGGCCGCCCGGTCGGCCGTCGCCACCGAATAGACGCTGCCCAGGAGCGCGGTGCCGAGCATCTCGGCATCGAGGGCACAGTCGAGCTTGGCCACGTCGCGGGCGGCGTGGAGGACAGCTTCATATGGAGTCTGTGGTGCCGCCATGACCGCGACGTTACCCGGCCGGGAGCGTGGAGAACCTACTCCGAACGCACCACGGTCAACGCTTCACGCGCCTGGGCGTAGGCGTTGAGCACCTCACGAACCGGCGCCACGACGTATTCACGGGCGACCTCGGTGATCGCCGAGCGCAGCCGCCCCTCGGCCTTGCGCCGGGCCCGCCGGGCACCCCAGTCGACGATCGGCCGCAGCAGGACCGCCAGCAGCAGCCCGAGCAACAGGCCGCCGAGCAGCATCAACGTCGGCATCGGCACCGCGCCGACCTGCGGGTAATCGAGGTCGGGCAGCGCCAGAAGCTGGATCAGGTAGCCGACGATCAGCCAGCCGAGCCCGCCGGCGGCGATCAGCGTCAGCAGCCACTGCAGCAGCCCGACGCCGCGCCACCAGAGCGGCGGCCGGCTCATGCCCAACTCGGTCTTGGCGACCGCGCGGTCGAGCGCGTCGGAGAGGTCGCCGGCCCGGGACCGGGCCGCGTTGTTGAGGGCCGGCGCCCAGATCTCGGGGAGAGGCGCCGCCGCGCGAGACGCGACGGCGCGGACCGAAAGGCCGACGGCGGCCTTCTGCGCCGCGTTGGCTTCGGGCACGGACGTACGGGGTGTGACCTCGGTGGACACGGCGTCCGTTGTCGGCTCGACGCCCAGGTGCAGTCGACGTAGTGGGTCAGGGCGCAACCGGCGCAGGCCGCGGACCAGCGGCCACCCGGTCGACGCGACCGCCCGTTGGCGGTAGGAGCCGGCGACCGCGTCGGCGACCGCGGGCACCCCGGCCGAGGCGGCGAGCGCGTCGGAGAGCTGCCGGACCGTCGCGCGGTCGATCTCGTCCTCCGCCGCCGGCGGCCCGATCATGTCGACCAGCTGCCCGCTGACCGCCTCCAGGTCGGCGCCGAGGCGGCGCAGAGCGGCCTGCCGTTCGGCGACCGTGCGCTCCAGGGCCGACCGCAGGTCGCTCAGCATGCCCGGCTGCTTGGCCGAGGTCGCGAGCACCGGCGCCCCGGTCATGCCGTCGTCCTCCAGCAGCCGCTTGAGGTCGGTCAGCACGATCTCGGTGTCGGCGGCGGTGAGCCGGTCGGCCTGATTGAGCACCACGATCGTCACGTCGGCGTGCGACCGGAACTGCGACAGGTAGGCCTGGTGGAGGATGCGGTCGCCGTACTTCTGCGGATCGACCACCCACACGATCTGGTCGACCAGGCCGAGCAGGCGGTCGACCTCGAGCCGGTGGCCGCGTTCGATCGAGTCGAAGTCGGGCAGGTCGAGCAGTACGAGCCCGCGCAGCGAGGCCTCGTCGTCGGCGTCGAGCGCGCTCTCCCGGATGAACCGCTGCCGCGGCAGCACGCCCACCCAGTCGAGCAGCTGGTTGGCCGGTTCGAGCGGGCCCCAGACGCAGGCGTGGGCGGCGCCGGTGGTCGGCCGGCGCACCCCGACCGGCGAGAGTTTGAGCCGGGCCAGCGCGTTGAACAGGCTGGACTTGCCGCTGCCGGTGCTCCCGGCGAGCGCGACCACGGTGTGGTCCCGCGACAGCGCGAGGCGGGTGCCGGCCCGCTCGACCAGCGTGTGCGCGGCGACCAGTTCGCCGTCGGGCAGATAGGGGTCGGTGAGCCGGAGGAACTTGGCCAGCGCCTCCAGGCGCAGCACCAGGCGTTCGGCTTTCACCCGATCGGAATCTCGGACGACTTTTTCCACGAGACTCACTTCGTGCTCCCCGTCAGCGCCAGGTCAGCGCGGGCGCTCTCCACCGCCGCGGCGGCCCGCCGCAGCTCACTGCCCGGATCGGCCTCGATGCCGACGGCGGCGGTGCGGTCGGTGAACCGCGCCGACTCCTGGTCGAGCAGCTCGTCGACCCGGGCCAGAAGGTCTTCGCGGGCGCGCGTGGCGAGGGCCCGGATCGCCTGGTCGCCGAAGATCGCCTCGAGCACTTTCTGCGCCGCCACCGTAGTGCCCGCCCCGACCGCGACCTCGAGCCCGGTCGGCAGGAACGCGGTCGAGGTGAAGACCGCGATCATCACGGCCAGGCCGACGCCGTTGACCGCGTAGGCCGCGCCGCGGGCCACGACGCGTTTCTCCCCGCCCTCCTCGCGCACCAGGTCGAGCACCCGCTGCTGCCAGTCGCGGACCAGGCGGTCGGCGCGTTCGGGCAGGTCGGCGCCGGGTTTCTGCAGCTCGGGCACCAGCAGCGCGGCGCCCGCCGGGTGGGCCTGCCAGGACCCGTACGCCTGCTCGGCCGCGTCGGAAGCGACCCCGCGCAACAGCGTGACCAGCTGGGACTCGAGGGCCGACTGCAGGTTGCGCCCGGGCAGCGGCCGCCCGGTGAGCGCCGAGAGGAGCTTGTCGCGCAGCTGGCCGACCTTGCTTTCCAGGGCCTTGAGGAACTCGCCGGTGCCGACGAACTCCTGCCACCGGGCGAGCACCTCGCCGCGCAGCAGCCGGCCGTCGCGCAGCCCGTCGCTAACAGTGCGCTTGGCGTTGCGGTAGGCCTGCTGCACCCGGTCTTCGAGGGCCTTGGCCGCGATGATCTGCTCGTCGGCCGCCTCGGCCAGTCCGGCCACCGCCGGGCTGAGGGCGATCAGCGCGCCGTTGAGGGTCTGCCGGACCACCGTGCCGCGGGCGTCGGAGTCGGCCGCGAGCTGGGCGAACCAGTCGTGCAGCGGCCGGGTCACGTCCTCCGACAGCATGCCCTGGCCGTCGAGGGTGGCCTCGGGCAGCACGAACAGCGGCGCCCCGCCGAGGTCGCGGCCGGCCAGCATCTCCTGCAGGTGGGCGGTGACGTCGCCGGCCGCGTCGGCCGGCACCCGGTCGAGGACCAGGGCGATCACGGTGCCGCGCAGGCGGGCGGTGGTGAGCAGCTCCCACGGCACCGCGTCGGCATAGCGCGCGGCCGTGGTCACGAACAGCCAGAGGTCGGCGGCGGCCAGCAGCTGCGCGGCCAGCGCCCGGTTGCGGTCGACCACCGAGTCGATGTCGGGCGCGTCGAGGAAGGCCAGCCCGGCGCCGAGCGCGGGGGCCGACACCAGCTGGAGCGTGCGCGGGTCGGCGCTCGACTCGGCGGTGCGCACCAGCCCGGGCAGCAGCTGGCCGCGCTGGAACCAGCCCAGGTCGGCCGGGTTGCTGACCAGGACCGGCGAGCGGGTGGTCGGGCGCAGCACCCCGGTCGTGCTGACCGGGGCCCGCACCAGGCTGTTGACCAGTGTCGACTTGCCCGCGCCGGTGGAGCCGCCGACCACCACGAGCAGCGGCGCGTCGAGCCGGGCGAGGCGGGGAAGGAGGTAGTCGTCGAGCTGGGCGACCAACGCCGTGCCGACCTTGCGGGCCTCCTCGGCCGAGGGCATCACGAGCGGGTAGCCCGCGCCACCGATCGCCGCGCGCAGGCGGCTCAGGGCGTTAGCTAGATCACTCAGTGCGGGCGGTGGCTCGGCCATCGGCGGCCATTCCGGAGGAGGGGTGGTGCCGGCCTTGACGGGGAGATCGGAATGTGGCTGACGAGGCACGACGGCATCCGTACGATCAGAGTGGCTGATCGCGCTGTCCCGCCCGGCTGCGTCCTTCGTGCTGGCGGCGGGGTCCTTCCTACCTGCGGCGGGGACGGCGGAAAGGGCCGACGGACCGACCGCGTCACCGTGCGTCGTCACGGGTAAAGAGTGCCCGATCGATGCATGCAGGACAACAGCAGCCGGTATGCCGTGACCGATACGGTACCGCTCCCGGCGCGCCGTCCCTTAGTTGCGCCGAGTCGGCTCAACCTCGACTTGACGACCTGCGCGGCCGTGGCATCATTGAGTCGGTTCCACTCAACCTTGAGTAGCCGTGCTCTTACGAAGCAGCCCAGTTAGCGAGGACCAACCATGGCACGTGCGGTCGGCATCGACCTCGGCACCACGAACTCCTGCGTCAGCGTTCTGGAAGGAGGCGAGCCCACCGTCATCGCCAACGCGGAGGGCTCCCGGACGACCCCGTCGATCGTCGCCTTCGCCCGCAACGGCGAGGTGCTCGTCGGCGAGGTCGCCAAGCGCCAGGCGGTGACCAACCCCGACCGGACGATCCGCTCGGTCAAGCGCGAGGTCGGCACCAACTGGTCGATCGACATCGACGGCAAGAAGTACACCCCGCAGGAGATCTCCGCGCGGGTCCTGATGAAGCTGAAGCGCGACTCCGAGGCATACCTCGGCGAGACGGTGACCGACGCGGTCATCACCGTGCCGGCCTACTTCAACGACGCGCAGCGCCAGGCAACCAAGGAGGCGGGCGAGATCGCCGGCCTCAACGTCCTGCGCATCGTCAACGAGCCCACCGCGGCCGCCCTGGCCTACGGCCTCGACAAGGGCTCCAAGGAGCAGACCGTCCTGGTCTTCGACCTCGGCGGCGGCACCTTCGACGTCTCGCTGCTCGAGCTGGGTGACGGCGTCATCGAGGTGAAGTCGACCTCGGGTGACAACCACCTCGGCGGCGACGACTGGGACCAGCGGGTCATCGACCACCTGGTCAAGACGTTCCGCGGTGAGCACGGCATCGACCTCGGCTCGGACAAGATGGCCCTCCAGCGTCTGCGCGAGGCCGCCGAGAAGGCGAAGATCGAGCTGTCCGCCGCGACCACCACCAGCATCAACCTGCCCTACATCACGGCCGGCCCGGACGGGCCGCTGCACCTCGACATGAACCTGAGCCGGGCCGAGTTCCAGCGCATGACGCAGGACCTGCTCGACCGCTGCAAGGGCCCGTTCGAGTCCGCGATCAAGGACGCCGACGTCAAGCTCTCCGACGTCGACCACGTGATCCTGGTCGGCGGCTCGACCCGCATGCCCGCGGTCACCGACCTGGTCAAGAGCCTCACCGGCAAGGAGCCCAACAAGGGCGTCAACCCGGACGAGGTCGTCGCGGTCGGTGCCGCCCTGCAGGCCGGCGTGCTCAAGGGCGAGGTCAAGGACGTTCTGCTCCTCGACGTCACCCCGCTGTCCCTCGGCATCGAGACCAAGGGCGGCATCATGCACAAGCTGGTCGAGCGCAACACGACCATCCCGGCGCACCGCTCCGAGGTCTACACCACGGCCGACGACAACCAGCCGTCCGTGCTGATCCAGGTCTTCCAGGGCGAGCGCGAGATGGCGGCGTACAACAAGAAGCTCGGCACCTTCGAGCTCAGCGGCATCGCGCCGGCCCCCCGCGGGGTCCCGCAGATCGAGGTCTCGTTCGACATCGACGCGAACGGCATCGTGCACGTGTCCGCCAAGGACCTGGGCACGGGCAAGGAGCAGAAGATGACGATCACCGGGGGCTCCGCGCTGCCGAAGGACGACATCGAGCGCATGATGCGCGACGCCCAGGACCACGCGGACGAGGACAAGAAGCGCCGCGAGGACGCGGAGACCCGCAACCTGGCCGAGCAGCTGCAGTGGCAGACCGAGAAGTTCCTGGCCGAGAGCGGCGACAAGCTGCCCGAGGAGAGCCGGAACAACATCAGCGAGGCGCTGGGCGAGCTGCGTGGCGCGCTCGGCGGCACCGACATCGAGAAGATCAAGTCGGCTCACGAGCGGCTGTCCCAGGTCTCCCAGGAGGCCGGCTCGCTGCTCTACAACCAGCAGGGCGGCGCCCCGTCCGACGGCACCCAGGGTGCCCCGGGCGCGGACGGCACCCAGGGTGCTCCGGGTGGCGCGGCCACCGGGGGTCCGGCGGCCGGCGGGCCGGCGGCCGGAGGTGCCGACGACGTCGTCGACGCCGAGATCGTGGAGGACGACAAGAAGTGACTGCCGCGGACGACGAGAACGACGGTCAGGCGACCGAGCGGGTCGTCATCCGGGACCGCCGCAAGATCGATGCGAAGTCCGAGGCCGGCAAGGCCTCGGCGGGCAAGACCTCCGCCGGGCCCGGCGCGCACCGCGCGGCCGACCCGGAGGAGGCCACGCCCGAGGTCGTGGAGGCCACGCCGGCTCTCGGTGCCGAGTTGGAGGCACTGCGGAGCGAACTCGACGAGCGCACCCACGACCTGCAGCGGGTCACAGCCGAGTACGCCAACTACCGCAAGCGGGTCGACCGCGACCGGGGTGCGGCGGCGGAGCTGACCACCGGTGCGGTCCTGACCGCCCTGCTTCCGGTGCTCGACGACATCGATCGGGCGCGCGAGCACGGCGACCTGGTCGGGCCGTTCGCCTCGGTGGCCGAGTCACTCACCGCGGTGACCGGCAAGCTCGGGCTGGCGGCCTTCGGAGAGAAGGGCGACGCGTTCGACCCCAACCGCCACGAGGCGGTCGCGCACCAGACGTCAGCCGACGTCACGGAGCCGACCTGCGTCGAGGTGATGCGCCGGGGCTACACCCTGGGCGAGCGGCTGCTGCGGCCCGCCCTGGTCGCGGTAGCCGACCCGGAGTGATCTCACACGTTAGTCCCGCCCGCCGCGCCGCGGTGGGCGGGACCGGCCACTGAAGGGGGCGGACGAGATGAGCTCGAAGGACTGGCTCGAAAAGGACTTCTACTCCGTACTTGGTGTGAGCAAGTCCGCCTCCAGCGACGAGATCAAGAAGTCGTACCGGAAGCTGGCCCGCGACCTGCACCCCGACCGCAATCCCGACAACCGGGAGGCGGAGGAGAAGTTCAAGGCCGCGTCCGAGGCGTACGACGTGCTCTCGGACGACAAGAAGCGCAAGGAATACGACGAGATGCGCTCGCTGTTCGGCTCGGGCGCGTTCCGGCGCGGGGCCCGGTCGGGCGGCGGCCAGTTCGACCCCTCCGACCTGTTCGGCGGCTTCACCGGTGGCACCGGCGCCGGCTCGGCCGGCGACCGGCGGTTCGGCGGGGCCGGCTTCTCCGACATCTTCAGCTCGATCTTCTCCGGCGGCGGGCCCACCGGCCCGGCCCGGCGCGGCCCGCAGCGCGGACGCGACGTGGAGACCGAGGTGACGCTCGACTTCGCGCAGGCGGTCCGCGGCACCACCCTGCCACTGACGCTGCGGTCGCCGGGTGCCTGCGACACCTGTCACGGCACCGGCGCCAAGCCGGGCACCCAGCCCCGCACGTGCCCGCAGTGCCAGGGTTCCGGCCTGACCTCGCGTAACCAGGGCTCGTTCAGCTTCTCCGAGCCGTGCCGCGAGTGCCAGGGCGCGGGCAGCATCGTCGACGAGAAGTGCCCGGAGTGCCGGGGCACGGGCGGGGTCACCAAGACCCGCACGATCAACGTCCGGTTCCCGGCCGGGGTCTCCGACGGGCAGCGCATCCGGCTCTCGGGCCGGGGCGAGCCGGGCGAGCGCAACGGTGCCGCGGGTGACCTCTATGTGCAGGTCAACGTGCGGCCCGACGAGTTGTTCGGACGCAGCGGCGACGACCTGACACTGACCGTGCCGGTGTCGATCGCCGAGGCGGTGCTCGGCACCGACCTGCGAGTGCCCACGCTGGACAGCCCGGTCACCCTGCGGGTGCCGCCGGGCACGCCGAGCGGCCGCAAACTGCGGGCGCGCGGCAAGGGGGTCGCCCGCAAGGACGGCAAGTCGGGAGATCTGATCGTCACCGTCGAGGTCCAGGTGCCCGACGGTGTCACGGGGGAAGCCCGGGATGCGCTGGAGCGGTTCGCCAAGCTGACTCCGCCGATCGGGCGTGAACGGCTCGAGGCGCGCCTGCGCCGGGCCGGCTGACCCGCAGCAGGAGGTGGGCCCGATGTATGAAGAGCTCAACATCTCGGTGGAGCAGTCCTCGGAGGCCAAGGTGCTGATCATCTCGGTCGCCGCTCGGATGGCCGGGATGCACCCGCAGACACTCCGGCAGTACGACCGGCTCGGGCTGGTTCAGCCCGGCCGGGCCGGTGGCGGGGGCCGGCGCTACAGCCAGCGCGACGTCGCGTTGCTGCGCGAAGTGCAGAAGCTGAGCCAGGAAGAGGGCGTCAACCTGGCCGGCATCAAGCGGATCATCGGTCTCGAGCAGCTGGTCGGTGATCTCCAGCAGCGGTTGCGCGAGCTCGAGCACCAGCTCGACGAGGCGTACACGCGGATCGCCCAGCTCGAGAGCCCGTACACCCGGGGAGATCTGGTGCGGCACGAGCCGCCGTCGACCGCCCTGGTCGTCTGGCGCCCGCGCCGCTCGGCCGACAACAAGTAGGTAGCTGGAGAAAGGTGGCCTGGCCGCCTTTCTTTTGTGTCTTGACGAACATGTTCGTCAAGAACTCGTTCTTGTACCGTGAGCTTTGGGCATTCCCCCCGCCCTCCAGCTACGGGAGACCAAAAATGATCACGATTGTCGGCGCCGGACTCGGCGGTCTGACCCTGGCCCGCGTGCTCGGCGTGCACGGCGTCGAAACCGTCGTCTACGACCTTGACGCCTCACCGGCCGCCCGCCACCAGGGCGGCATGCTCGACATGCACGAGGAGTCGGGTCAGATGGCGCTGCGCGCGGCCGGCCTGTTCGCCGAGTTCCAGTCGGCGGTCCTGCCCGGCGGCGACGCCAGCCGAGTGCTCGACAAACACGGCGCGGTGCTGCTCGACCAGCCGGGCGACGGCCGGCGGCCCGAGATCGACCGCGGCGTCCTGCGCGACCTGCTGCTCCACTCGCTGCCCGAGGGCACGGTGCGCTGGGGTGCCCGGGTCACCGGGGTCCGCCCGACCTCCGGCGGCTACGAGCTGACCTTCGCCGGCGGGCCCACCGAGACGACCGAGCTGCTGGTCGGGGCGGACGGGGCCTGGTCGCGGGTGCGGCCGCTGCTCACCGGCGACCAGCCGGTCTACGCCGGGCTCTCATTCGTCGAGATCCGGGTGCCGCGGGCCCGGGCCGACCACCCGCGGCTGGCCGACGTGGTCGGCGACGGCATGCTCTTCGCCCTCGACGACGAGCGCGGCTTCCTGGCCCACCGCGAGAGCGACGACGAGCTCTGCGTCTACGTCGCGATCAAGAAGCCGGCCGAGTGGGCGACCGGCGGCGAGGTCAGCCGCGAGTCGCTGCTCGCCCTGTTCCCGGACTGGCACGCCGACCTGCGGTCCCTGGTGTCGGAGAGCGAGGGCGCGCTGATCCCCCGGCCGATCTATGCCCTGCCGATCGGGCAGCGCTGGCCCCGCGTGCCCGGGGTCACCCTGGTCGGGGACGCCGCCCACCTGATGTCACCGTTCGCCGGCGAGGGCGCCAACCTGGCGATGCAGGACGCCGCCGAGCTGGCGCGGGCGATCGTCGCGCACCCGGCCGACCTCGAGGCGGCACTCGGCGCCTACGAGAGTGCGATGTTCCCGCGGGCGCGCGGGGCAGCCGAGGAGTCCATGCGCAATCTGGTCGACCTGTTCCAGCCGGGCGCGGGCCGCCGCCTGGCCGACTTCTTCAGCAGCATGCCGACCGGCTGATCGGCAGCCGGCGGCCCCCCACCCCTGTTTCGGGTGGGGTCGAGTGAAGCAGGCGGGTACGACAATGGCGCCGGGATATCCACCGGCCACGCGGAATCGCCCGGCCGCGAGAACGGCCCGGCGGGTGATCTGGCCGGCTAGCGACCGAAGATGCCGAGGCGGCGGGGGTGGCGGACGAGGCCGCCCTCGATCCACTCGGCGTATTCGAAGACTTCGGGGCGGTTCATCAGCACGCGGCAGTTGTGGGCCCAGATGGACATCGGCTCGTCGCCGACCTCCTCGGCCCGCTCGACGTACTTCTTGAGCCGCCGCTTGCGCTGATTGGTCGCGTTTTGTCGCACTCCGTCAGCGGCGTAGATGTACATGCAGTGTTGGGCGAAACGCCGGGCCGGGCACTGCCGGTCCATCGCCAGCTCGAAGAGCGTGGGCGCCAGCACGTCTCCGGCGATCAGAAGGTCCCAGTCCGGGGGCATGCTGTCGAGCGGCACCGACTCCGGGTGGTAGGCCCACGCCTGAATCTCCTCCGGCCGAGGGTCGGCCGGGTTGGAGAATCCGTAGAAAGTCGACTCACGCACTGCCACGCTACCGCCTCCCTAAGAATCCCCGCTAACACACAGTCGTCGGTCCGGAACGGTAGCGCGCCTGAGGCGGGAGATGAAAGTCTCTACGGATCACATTCGGATACTGGGAAGTAACATAGTGCTGCCATCGAGGCAGTTGATCTTCAGAGTTACTGAAGTGCCCGCTGAGCAGCCATTCGCCGGCGAACAAGTGTCTTGAACCAGACGTAGTCGGGGAGGCGGGCGAGCAGCGGCCCGGACACTACCGTGATCAATACGTAGGCGGTCGCGAGGGGCGCCAGCCGCGGTTGCACGCCCGACGCGACGGCCAGTCCGGCGATCACGATCGAGAACTCGCCGCGGGGCATCAGGGCCAGACCCGCCCGCAACCGGCCAGGCAGCGCGATGCCGACCCGCCGGCCGGCCAGGTAGCCGGTCACGACCTTGGTCAACATCGTCAGAACGGCCAGTCCAAGGGCGGGAAGCAGCACCGGCGGTATGTCGCGCGGGTCGGTCGAGAGGCCGAAGAACACGAAGAAGACGGCCGCGAACAGGTCGCGCAGCGGAGACAGCATCTCGGTCGCGTGGTGCGCGACCGGGCCCGAGATCGCGATGCCGACCAGGAACGCGCCGACCGCGGCCGACACCTTGAGCTCGGCCGCCACGCCGCCGACCAGCAGGGTCAGGCCGAGCACGCTGAGTAGTAGAGCCTCGGGGTCGCGTACCGACATGAGACGGCTGATCGTGCTGCCGTAGCGGATCGCCACGACCAGCACCGCGATGACCGTGACGACGGCCACGCCGAGTGCCTTCAGCCCACCGGCCAGCCCGATCCCGGCCAGCACGGCCGTCACGGCCGGCAGATAGAAGGCCATCGCGAGATCCTCGATGACCAGCACCGAGAGGATCACCGGGGTCTCCCGGTTGCCGAGCCGGCCCAGGTCGCCCAGCACCTTGGCGATCACGCCGGAGGAGGAGACCCAGGTGATGCCGGCCAGCACCAGGGCGGCCCGCCAGTCCCAGCCCAGCAGCAGTGCGAAACCGGCCCCGGGCAGCGCGTTGAGCGCGGCGTCGAGCAGCCCGGCCGGAGCGGCCGCCCGCAGGTTGCCGACCAGCTCGTCGGCCGAATATTCGAGGCCCAGCATGACCAGCAGCAGGACCACGCCGATCTCGGCGCCGACCCGGATGAACTCCTCGCTGGCCGACAGCGGCAGCAGCCCGCCGCGCCCGAACGCGAGACCGGCCAGCAGATAGAGCGGAATCGGCGACAGGCCGACGCTGCGACCCAGCCGCCCGAGCATGCCGAGCGCGAACAGCAGCGCCCCGACTTCGATCAGCAGGGTCGTTACGTGCATGGGCCGGCCTAGTCGCCGGCGAGGATCGCGCCGACGCCGTCGAGCCCCTCGCGGGTGCCGACGGCGACCACCACGTCGCCGGCCTCGAAGACAAAGGACGGGCCGGGCGACGCGATCACGTCGCGGTCGCGCAGCACCGCGACGATGGACGCGCTGGTGCGGGTGCGGGCGCGGGTGTCGCCGAGCTTGCGGCCCACGAACGGCGAGCCGGCGGGCAGGGCGATCTGCTCGGTGAGCAGCCCCGCCGCCTGCTGGCGAAGCCCGGCCAGCTGGCTGAGCATCAGCGACGCGCCGAGCACGTCGGCGAGCGCGGACGCCTCGTCGTCGGTCAGCGGGATCGAGGCGAGGCAGGCGTCGGGGTCGTCCTCGGCGTACAGCACGAGGTCGCGGCGGCCGTTGCGGTGCGAGACCACGCCGACCGTCCGGCCGGAGGCGGTGACCAGGTCATGCCGGACGCCTATCCCCGGCAGGGACGTCTGCTCCACTCGCACGCGCACGCCTCAACCGTAGCGTCGATCCACTTGCGGCGGGCCGGGTCACCAGCAGCAACAGCACGCCGAGCAGGCACAACGCGAAGTTCATGGCGTACGCCCAGCGGTAGTCGGTGTGCTGGGCGAGGCCGAGCAGCGGGCCGGCCAGGATCTGCCCGATCGGGAAGGTGTTGGTGAACAATGTGGTCGCCCGGCCCGGCTCGGCCGGCATCATGTCCTGCACGTAGGTGATGCCGAGGCTCGACACCGACGCGATATAGAGCGCGTTGACGATCTGGGCCGCGAGCAGCACCCAGACCGCGGGCGCGCCGAACACGATCGCCGAATAGATCACCCCGCAGGCGGAACCGGCCAGGATCAGGGCGCGTACGGAGATCCGGCGCGTCAGCAGTCCGAACCCGAGCATCAGCGGAATCTCGAGGGCGGCGCACAGCCCGAGGATCAGCCCCGCGCTGCCGACCGAGCCGTGCAGGTCGTGCTCGATGAACAGGGCCAGCGCCTGCACGCCGAGCACCATCGGGGCCTGCATCAGGGTGAACGCCAGCACGGTCAGCCAGATCGTGACCCGCGGGGCGGCCGGTGCGGGGACCGGTGGCGGTTGTTCCGGGTCGACGGCCGGCGCCTCTACTTCGGACAGCCAGCCGAACGCGACGAAGGCGGCCAGGGCGTACATGGCGGCGGCGGTGCCGAAGACCGCGGTGAAGCCGCCGTGGCCGAGCAGCAGCGCGGCAATCGGCGGCCCACCGACGTACGCGAGGGAGAAAACCGTGCGCAGGGCGCTGATCCCCAGCGCGGCCCGGGCCGGGTCGTCGCGTTGCAGGACTTCCCGGGCGTACGCGAAGGTTTGCGGAAAGAGTGCCCCGGCGACCGCCGTGACCGTCGTCGTGAGCGCGAGCAGAGTCCAGTAGTCGCGGATCACCGCGGTGAGCCCGCAGCCGATCACGCCGGCCACCGCGGCGATGATCAGCAAGAGGCGGCGCATCGGCCGCTGGTCGGAGAGCCGGCCGATCACCCAGGACGAGGCCACGCCGGCCAGCGGGCCGGCGACCAGGAAGACCGTGACCTTGACCGGGCCGGCGTCGACCGAGGTGGCGAGAAACAGTGCGAGGAACGGGCCGACCAGCGCGAGCGACAGCCCGGCGGCGAGAAAGGCCAGGCCGAGCGGGAGCAGCCGCCGGGCGAGGGTAAAGGGCGGCGGGCTCACAAGTCGTTACCGTACCCGGAGATGTCTTCCGATCCGCGTTGTCGATGGCGCTCCGGGGCTCTAGAGTTGAGCGCACAACGCTCAAGTTTGCGGGAAGCCCAGGGGAGCGGATGAACGCCGAACGTCTGACCACCAAGAGCCGTGACGTCATCACCGGAGCGGTCGCCGACGCCGGGCGGCGCGGCCACGCCACGGTCGAACCGTGGCACATGTTGCTTTCCTTGCTCGACCAGGGCGGATCGACCGCCCCCGCGCTGCTGCGCGCGGTCGGGGCCAACCCGGCCGACGTCCGGCGGGCCGCGGTGCGCGCGATCGAGCAGCTGCCCTCGGCCCGCGGATCCAGCCGGGCCGAGCCCAGCCTCTCGCGCGAGTTCGTCAACGCCATCGGCGAGGCCGAGCTCATCGCCAAGCCGCTCGGCGACGAATACGTCTCGACCGAGCACCTGCTGGGCGGGCTCGCCCGGGTCGGCGGGCCGGTCGGGCAGGTCCTCAAGGACGTCGGAGCCACCGAGGAGGCGCTCGTCGCGGCCTATCCGCAGGTGCGCGGCGGCGAACGCCGGGTGACCACCGCCGATCCCGAGCAGACCTACCAGGCCCTGGAGAAATACAGCGTCGACCTGACCGCGCTCGCCCGCGACGGCAAGATCGACCCGGTCATCGGGCGCGACACCGAGATCCGCCGGGTCGTGCAGGTCCTCTCCCGGCGCACCAAGAACAACCCGGTGCTGATCGGCGAGCCGGGTGTCGGCAAGACCGCGATCGTCGAGGGCCTGGCCCAGCGCATCGTGGCCGGTGACGTGCCGGAGACCCTGCGCGACAAGCGGCTGGTCTCGCTCGACCTGGGCGCGATGGTGGCCGGCGCGCAATACCGCGGACAGTTCGAGGAGCGGCTCAAGAGCGTCCTCGAGGAGATCCGCAACTCCAACGGGCAGGTCGTCACGTTCCTCGACGAGCTGCACACCGTGGTCGGCGCGGGCAAGGGCGAGGGCTCGATGGACGCCGGCAACATGCTCAAGCCGATGCTGGCCCGCGGCGAGCTGCGCATGGTCGGCGCGACCACGCTCGACGAATACCGCGAGCACATCGAGAAGGACCCGGCCCTCGAGCGGCGCTTCCAGCCGGTCGTGGTCGGCGAGCCGACGGTCGAGGACACGATCGGCATCCTGCGCGGGCTCAAGGGCCGATATGAGGCTCATCACCGCGTACAGATAACCGACGGCGCGCTCGTCGCGGCAGCCAGCCTGAGCGACCGCTACATCAGCGACCGGTTCCTGCCCGACAAGGCGATCGACCTGATCGACGAGGCCGCGTCGCGGCTCCGCATGGAGATCGACTCCCGGCCGGTCGAGCTCGACCAGCTCCAGCGGCAGGTCGACCGGATGCGCGTCGAGAAGCTGGCGCTCGACAAGGAGACCGACCCGGCCTCCCGCGACCGGCTGGACCGCCTCGAGCGTGACCTGGCCGACCGCGAGGAGGAACTGACCGCGCTCAACGCCCGGTGGGAGCGCGAGCGGGGCGGCCTCAACCGGGTCGGCGAGCTGAAGAAGAAGCTCGACGAGGTCAAGGCCTCGCTCGAGCGTGCCCAGCGGGACGCCGAGTGGGAGACGGCGTCGCGGCTGCAATATCAGGAGATACCCGCGCTGGAGCACGAGCTGGCCACCGCCTCCGCGGCCGATGAGGAGGCTTCCGCCGAGCCGCCCATGGTCAAGGAGGAGGTCGCGGCCGACGACATCGCCGAGGTGATCTCCGCGTGGACCGGCATCCCGGCCGGCCGGATGATGGAGGGCGAAACCCACAAACTCCTCCGGATGGAGGAGTCGCTGCAGGCCAAGGTGGTCGGGCAGAGCGAGGCCGTCGCGGCCGTCGCCGGAGCCGTACGCCGTTCGCGCGCCGGCATCGCCGACCCCGACCGTCCGACCGGTAGTTTCCTCTTCCTCGGTCCGACCGGTGTCGGCAAGACGGAGCTGGCCAAGGCGCTGGCCGGATTCCTCTTCGACGACGAGCGGGCGATGGTCCGCATCGACATGAGCGAGTACGGCGAGAAGCACTCGGTGGCCCGGCTGGTCGGTGCCCCTCCCGGTTACGTCGGGTACGAGGAGGGCGGCCAGCTGACCGAGGCGGTGCGCCGCAGGCCCTACAGCGTGGTGCTGCTCGACGAGGTGGAGAAGGCCCACCCCGACGTCTTCGACGTGCTGCTCCAGGTGCTCGACGACGGGCGGCTCACCGACGGCCAGGGGCGGACGGTCGACTTCCGCAACGCGATCCTGGTGCTGACCTCCAACCTGGGGTCGCAGGCGGCCGACTTCACGATGGGTGACGAGGAGCGCCGCGACGAGGTGCTCGCGGTGGTGCGGGCCCACTTCAAGCCCGAGTTCCTCAACCGGCTCGACGACATCGTGGTCTTCCACGCGCTGACCAAGGACGACCTGGCGGCGATCGTCGACATCCAGCTCGGGCGGCTCCGGGCCCGGCTCGCCGAGCGGCGGCTCACGCTCGAGGTCACCCGGCCCGCGGTCGAGTGGCTGGGCGAGCACGGCTACGACCCGATCTACGGCGCCCGGCCGCTGCGGCGGCTCGTGCAGTCGGCGATCGGCGACTCGCTGGCCAAGGCGCTGCTGGCGGGCGAGATCCGCGACGGCGACACGGTGGTCGCCGACCTCCGCGACACCAAGGACGGGCTGACGGTCTTCCGCGGCTGATTTCACCCATGAAGAAGCCCCGGGATTTCTCCCGGGGCCTTCTTCACTGCTTACTGCGTCGCCTCCCGCTGGCGGTAGGCCTGCGTCATCAGTACGTCGGTGACGAGGTGTTCTCCGTCGGAGGACCAGATGCGGATGCCGTCGCGGTGGAGCTGATAGCGGACGTCTTTGAACCTGGTCCTCGTGTCGTCATGGTGAACGACGGTCAGTGTGTCGGCGTGTGGCATGGGACTCACCGGTCCTTAACAGGTCTTGGGGCCGCCGCGGCGTGGTCACGCGGCCGGCGCTCAGGGATCTGGCGCCCGAATGCGGTCTGCCTCGGCCCCGGCGATGCGGTGGCGGGGCGGGCGACCCGTGATGCGGGCACGCGGCGTCGCGGAAGCTCTCTGCTGCCCGCTCGGCGCCACGGAGGGAACTATAGGTCGGGGCGTCGACTCGTGTCGCCCCCTGATCAGGCGACCTATTTCCGGATATTTCCGTCATCGTCGCCCGATGTTGCCGCAGCCGGCCGGTGCTCGCCCCGCGGTCGCGGATATGGCGACCGACCGATACCGTAAGTGGATCTATAAGGGGGAATCGTGACCGTTCCGACCTACCCGGGATACCCCGGAGCCGCACCGGCGCCGAAGTCGCGACCGACGATCGTCACGGTCGCCATGTACCTGCTGTTCCTCGTCGCGTTCTTCGAGCTGGTGGACGCGATCGTCGCCTTCTCGGTCTACCCGAAGATCTCCGACGCGATCAAGGACGCCTACGCAGGCACCAGCGTCGAAGGCGCCGAGGGCATCGCCGCGGTCAGCTCGGTCATCGGCGCGGTGATCAGCCTGCTGTTCGCCGGCGGTCTGGCCGTGCTCGGCATCCTCGACGGCCGCGGCCGCAACGTCGCCCGCATCATCACCTGGGTGGTCGGCGGTCTCTCCCTCTGCTGCTTCGGCGCCGGCCTGGGCAGCAACGCCCTGGTTAGCTCGGTCAACACCAGCGACACCACGAGCGGCGGGCCGTCCTCGGCCGAGGTCCAGGACCGCATCAACGCGGCGCTCCCCTCCTGGTACGAGGGCACCACGGTCACGATCGCGGTGGTCTCGCTGCTGGCGGTCCTGGCCGTGATCATCCTGCTCGCGCTGCCGGCCTCGAACCAGTTCTTCCGCAAGCAGCCGGCCGGCTTCGACCCGTACTACCCGGGCGCCTACGGCCAGCCTGGCTACCCCGGCCAGCCCGGCCAGTCGCCGTACCCCGCGCCTGGCCAGTCGCCTTATCCGGCCCCGGGCCAGTCGCCGTACCCCGCGCCCGGTCAGCCCCCTTACCCGGCCCCGGGTCAGTCGCCCTATCCGGCGCCCGGCCAGCCTCCCCAGTCCGGTTACGGGCAGTCCGGTCATGGGCAGCCCGGCTTTGGGCAGCCCGGTCAGCCGGCGCCCGGCCAGCCGCCGCAGCCCGGTGGTTACGGGCAGCCCGGTCAGCCGGCTCCCGGTCTTCCGCCGTACCCGGGTGGCCCCGGCACCCCGCCGCCGCCTCCGGGCAGCGCGCCGCCCTACCCGGGCCAGCCCTACCCCGGGCCGCCCGGCGCTCCTGGGTCGCCCGCTCAGCCGCCTTACCCGGGCCAGCCTTACCCGGGCCAGCCTTACCCGGGCCAGCCTTACCCGGGCCAGCCCTACCCGGGGCAGCCGGGTGCACCGGGCTCGCCGGCTCAGCCGCCCTATCCGGGCCAGCCCGGTTCGCCGGACCAGCCGCCCCACCCCGGCCAGCCCGGTTCGCCGGACCAGCCGCCCCACCGGGATCAGCAGCCGCCGGCCGACCCCGATGAGGGATCCCGGCCGCCGGCCTGATCGCAGCTCCGACCGTCTACCCGCGCTCGCCGGCGAGCGCGGGTAGTTTCTTGCCCAACGGACAATCCGCGGGGAGTCGTCGATGTCGTACCCAGCCCAGCCGCCGCAGCCCACCGCACCGGCGCCGGCCCCGCCACAACCGAGCGGCCCGCCGTCGGTGGTGACCGCCGCGTCCGCCCTGCTCTGGGTGATGGCCACGGCCGGGCTGATCTACGCCGGCGTCACGCTCGCGGTCGTGCCGGGCGTCGTGCACCGGTTCCGTTCGGGGGTGGCCGGCAGCGACGACATCGACACCTACGTGTCGGTGATCTGGCTCGGGGCCGCGGTCGCGCTGGCCGTGGCGGTCATCCTGTTCGCGCTCTACGTCGTGCTCGGGGTGGGATTGCGCCGCGGCAGCAACGGCGCCCGCATCGCGACGCTGGTGATCAGCGCGCTCGGAGTGCTCGGCGGCGCGATCGCGGCGATCACGGTGGGCCTGGAGCGGAGCGGGAACGAGCCGGCCGGGTCGCTGGGCGAGCGGTTGAGCGGTGCGTACCCCGGCGGGTGGATCAGCACCAACGTCGGGCTCGCGGTGGCGCAGATCGTGGCGTACGCGATCGTTCTGGTCCTGGTGTTGCGCGCACCGCGCGCCTTCTTCCTCGGCATGCCGGCCGGCGCGCAGATGCCGCCGGTCTACGGCGGGTCATATCCGCCCGGCTATCCCGCTCAGCCCGGCTATCCGGGGGTGGCGCAGCCCGGCTATCCGGCTCCGGGCCAGCCCGGCTATCCCGCCCCCACGTCCGGCCTGTCCGGCTACGCGGCCCCGACGTCCGGCCTGCCGGGTTACGCGGCTTCGGCGCCGGGTCAGTCCGGCTACTCCGCGCCGGCTCCCGGCCAGCCTGGCTACCCGCCCTCGGCCCCCGAGCAACTGGGTTACGCCGCGCCGACGCCGGGTCAGCCTGGATACGCGGCGCCGGGTCAGCCTGGCTATGCCGTGCCCGGCCAGCCTGGCTATGCCGTGCCCGGCCAGCCTGGCTATGCCGTGCCCGGCCAGCCTGGCCATGCCGTGCCCGGCCAGCCTGGCCATGCGGCGCCGGATCACGCTGGATACGCGGCGCCGGGTCAGCCGGCTGGGCCGGGGGAAGGGCAGCCGGGGTTCCCCGGGCCGGGTAACGCCGCCGGGCAGCCCGGCTACGCCGCCTACCCGGGCCAGCCGGGCCACGCCGGCACCTACCCTGGGCAGCCCGGCTATCCGGGTGGCTACCCGGGTCAGCCGAGCGAATACGCGGCCCCCGGCAGCCATCCGGGCCAGGCCGGCGGTGTCGACCAGGGGCCGGTCGGCGGGAGCGGTGCGGCTGCTTCAGGGCCCGTCGGCGGCGCCTTCGGTGCGGGCGATGGCGGTAATCAGGAGCGGTCGGCGGCCGCCGGGGTTTCGGAAACTGGGGTCGAGGCACCCCGGGAGAGTGATTCCGGTGATGAGAATGCGGCACCGACGGCTTCCGAAATGACCGCCGGGGAGGCCGTTTCGGCGCCGTCCGGGGCGGCTTCGGGGTCGGATGAGGCGAGCTACCATGGCGCGACGGCGGCCGATAACGGTCGGCCGGTGGTCGGCGACGCCGGCCCGGGAGCGATCCCATCGGAGGCCCCGCCGGCCGTCGGCAAGGCTCCGGCCTCGGAGGACGAGTACTGGAAGCGGCCGTCCGACTAGTCCCCGGTCGAGTGGTAACACATAGACGATCGTGGGTCACCCGAACGGGTACGTTTGACCCCCCAAGTTGTCCCCCTTTCGGTCGTCCGGATATCTCTGCCCTGGCCGGTCGGAGGGGTTTTTTTGCTGGATGGGTAAACGTCCCGTCACACGATTCACAGGACCTTCTCAGCCCCCCGTCCGGGTGATCTGTCGCGCCCGCCTCATGTGACGCGAGACATACGGGCTTTGAGCTGCATCGATGCTTTCCGGAACGGGCGAAAGGGACCGCCTGAACCGTAAACTTTGTTTTCAGATCCTCTCAGGCTTGCGGGTCAATCGTTCCCTTCGGGCCCGGTGGGGCGAAAGGTTCCGGTTTCGTTCCAGCCAGTACGCTCGATACATGGAAGCACGCCACGACCTGGGTAAATTCATCACTGAATTGACCGTCGCAGAGCGTGGCGCCGTGCTTTCATCGGGTCGTGAACTTCTGGGTCCGAGGTACCCGGTCTAGAAGATCGCGCAGGGTGGTGGCACGACAACCGCTAGGTGGTAAGAGTCACCGGAAAACCGGATCAGTGGCTCGAAACAGATCGACGAATTGACAATGTGGGGCGTCTCACTCCGGGGGCGGGGATCGAGAGCTCGACACGGATGGGCAGCGACCAGACGGCGGCTGAGGCGTTGCAGGAGGCAGAGACCGAAGTCGGTGTCGCCGTAAAGGTTGGTCAGGGGGCCGGGTTACCGGCTGTCCATCGATCGACCGAGACGGCAGTTGATCTCGGCCTTACGGCCTGAAAGTTAGCCGGTTCGTTCCTGCGCACATGCAGGAGAATCGATGCAGTTGGTGGAAGGATGGAGATCGTGGGAACTGCGTTGGCGGAAATGACAATGCCTCAGATCTCGCCGCTTGCCGGCGAGCCAATTGAACGTGCCGACGCCGAGCGGCTCGCGGGAGTGCTGAAGGCACTCGCCGATCCGGCCCGGCTGCGGCTGCTCAGCCTTATTCAGTCCGCAACGGACGGCGAAGCCTGTGTGTGTGACCTGACCGCTCCTCTCGGGCTCTCGCAGCCGACGGTCAGCCATCACCTGCGCATCCTCACCGAGGCCGGTCTGCTGGAGCGCGAAAAGCGGGGTGTCTGGGCGTACTACCGCCTGGTCCCGTCGGCCATCGCGACGATCGCCGACCTGCTTACCCCGCCGCGCAAGCGGGCTACGAAGAAGGCGCGCTGACCGCACCCGTAAAGGGAACGCCTGGCGTCACCTGAAGACCGCGTGACGCCAGGCCGACGACTCCGTCTCCAGTCCACCCCCAGGACCCGAGGAGAAACGGGTGAATTACGTTCCCGGCGACCTGCGCGATCAACTCGCGCACGTGGGGTACGACGTGGTCCAGGCCGGTCTCGTCTGTGGTTCCGGTGGCAATCTGTCCGCCCGGATCCCCGACGAGGACGCCATCTGGGTCACGGCCGCCGGCAGCTGGCTCGACCGGCTGAGCCGCACCACCTTCACCGCTGTGCGGGCCTCCGACGGCGCGCCGACCACGGTCGGCAACGTCCCGGCCCAGCAGACGGCCCAGCAGACGGCGCCGCGGATCGAGCCGACCAGTGAGCTCGCGCTGCACCTCGCCCTCTACCGGGCCCGGCCCGACGTCAACGCGATCGTCCACCTGCACCCGCAGACGGCGCTGCTGCTCGACGCCCTGGGCGAACACATCCGGATCGTGACCACCGATCACGCCTTCTATCTGCGACGGGTGTCGACGGTGCCGTTCCGCCTGCCGGGCAGCATCGAGCTGGCGAGCCTGGCCGCGGCGATGGCGGCCGACGGCACCGACTGCCTGGTGCTCAGCCACCACGGAAGCGTGGTCCTCGGCGACTCGGTCGAGATGGCCCACAAGCGGGCCCGCAACCTCGAGGAAGCCGCCCAGCTGACCTATCGTGCCGTTCAGGCCGGCCGGCTGGAAAACCTGCGGGACTGCCCGGACGAATTCGTGAACCGGCTCGACCGCGTCACGGTCTGAGCACGACCGCTCAACGGCGGTGTGACCTCGGCGGCTGCCGGTCGTCTTCATCGTCCTCATCGCGTACGGCCTCGGCCAGGCCGGCGATGCTGGCCGCGGCGACCACACCGATCGCGGCGGCGGCGTCCGGCCCGCCGGAGGCCGCGCTGCTGCTCTGCAGGCTAGAGGCATCGCCGCCGCGCTTCTTCGCCCGGCGCTCTCGAATGATCTCGATGAGGATCGGGAGCAGCGAGATCAGCACGATCAGCGCGACCACCGGCAGGATGTAGTGGTCGATCTTGTCGCCGATGGCGTCGTAGATCTGCTGGGCCAGCG
The DNA here is from genome assembly GCF_040682075.1 of Actinoplanes sp. NPDC051411. Lineage (NCBI taxonomy): Bacteria > Bacillati > Actinomycetota > Actinomycetes > Micromonosporales > Micromonosporaceae > Actinoplanes > Actinoplanes sp. NPDC051411. The sequence continues at coordinate 156,365 of NZ_JBFBAD010000002.1, forward strand.
AGTGCCCGATGATCAACACGCCGTCGGCCCAGATGATGCCGCCGACCGCGTTCCACAGGAGGAACTTGCCGGCCGACATGCCCAGCGTGCCCGCGACCGGGTTGAGGAACGTGCGGACGATCGGGATGAACCGGGCCAGCACCACCGCCTTGGCCGGGCCGAACTTCTCGAAGTAGTACTCGGCCTTCTCCACGTACTCCCGCTTGAAGAGCTTGGAGTCGGGCTTCTCGAACATGCGCCGGCCGTAGCGCGCGCCCAGCCAGTGCCCGAGCTGAGCGCCGAGGATCGCGCAGATCGGTGCGCCGATCAGCAGACCGGTGTAGGAGATCTGGGTGCCCGGACCGAAGATCGAGTCGGCGACCGGCGAGGCCGCGACCCCGGCCAGGAACAGCAGCGAGTCGCCGGGGAAGAAGAACCCGACCAGTAGGCCGGTCTCGGCGAACATGATCGCCCAGACGCCGAACAGACCGAAGGTGTGTAGCAGATCCTTCGCGTTCAGCGGGTTGAAGGCGAGCTGCTCGGCGACCGTACGCATGTCCACGGAGAGCAGGGTACCGGCCGGACACCGGCCGGTACCTGTTCGATTCCTGTGGAAACACCGACACCGCGTCAGAGGCGGGGGTCGACCGGCTCCGACTCGGCCGCCAGGATCGCGAACACCAGCTCGTGGACGCGCCAGGTCGGTGCGCCCTCGGCCAGCCGGTCGAGCGCGGCCAGGCCGAGCCCGTGCTCGAGCAGGGCCAGCGAGCGCTTGCGGCCGAGACGCCGGTTGCGCAGGCGTTCCAGCTGCTCCGGGCGGGTGTACTCGGGTCCGTAGATGATCCGCAGGTACTCGCGGCCACGGCACTTGACGCCGGGCTGCACGAGGCGGCCCTTGTCGTTGGTGACGGCCAGGCCCGCGTACGGCTTGACGACCATGCCCTCGCCACCGGCCGCGGTCAGCGCCAGCCACCAGTCGGTGGCCGCCGCCTCGGACGCCGGGTCGGCCAGCTCGACGACCATCCGCCGGGTCGGGGTGAACAGGCCCGGGTCGGTGGTGACCAGCCGGTCGGCGAGGGTCAGGTGCCAGCCGTGGTCGCGGTCGGCGTAGGAGACGCCGGCGCCGGCCAGTACGGCGAACGGGGCCAGGGTCACCCCGGCGAGGCCGTCGGTCGGCTTCACGTACGCCCGGTAGGCGGCCGAGTAGCTGTCGATCTCGGACGAGCGCAGCTCGATGCGGTCGCGCAGGGCGGCCACGTCGAGCCCGCGGGCGGCCGCCCGGTCGAGTACGCCCAGGGCCGCCGGGAGTGCGCTGCGGCCGGCCGCGCCGACGCTCGCGTACTGGTCGCGGATGAGGCCGCCCGCCTTGGCCGACCAGGGCAGCAGCTCGGTGTCGAGCAGCAGCCAGTCGGTGTCGAGGTCGGCGAACAACGAAGAGGCCGCCTTCCGGACCCGGGCGAGCAGCGGCTGGTCCAGGGCCGGACCGAAGAACGGCCGCCCGGTCCGGGTCCAGATCGCGTCCCCGGTGCCGTCGCGCGAGACACGGACGACCGCCCGCGAGCCCATGTGCTTCTCCTCGCACACCACCCGGTCGATTCCGGCGTGGCGCAGGTCGGCGAAGGCCGAGGCCGGGTGCTCGAGGAAGCCGTCGAGGAAAGGCGAGCCTTTAGTCTGATCGAGGGCGGTGGGCGGGGCGGTTGGATGGGAGCAGGGCGCCATGGTCGGCGGCAGCCAGACCAGCGTCGCCGGGTCGAGCGCGAACCGGCTCATCACCTCGAGCGCCGCCGCCGCGTTCTCGGCCGCGACCGTGGTGCGGCCGTAGCCGTAGTCGAGATGCTTGCGCCCGACCACGTCGGCCAGGTCGAGGCCCTCGTCGACGCGCGCGGGCTCAGCCAGTGGCCGGACCGGCTCGTAGTACTCGCGGGCCGCGGGCACCGAGACCAGCTCGCGGGACGGCCAGCGCAGCGCGGTCAGCGAGCCGCCGAACACGCAACCGGTGTCGAGACAGATCGTGTTGTTGATCCACTCCGGCTTGGGCGTCGGGGTGTGGCCGTAGACGACCGCGGCCGGGCCCCGGTAGTCGCGGGCCCACGGGTAGCGGACCGGCAGGCCGTACTCGTCGGTCTCGCCGGTGGTCTCGCCGTACAGCGCGAAGCTGCGCACCCGGCCCGAGGTGCGGCCCTGATAGGCCTCCTTGAGGCCGGCGTGCGCCACCACCAGCCGGCCCTCGTCGAGCACGTAGTGGCTGACCAGGCCCTCGATGAAGACGCGCACCTCCTCGGTGAACGAGGGCGGCTCGGCCTCGAGCTGGGCCAGGGTCTCCGGCAGGCCGTGGGTGAGCTGCACGTTGCGGCCGTTCAGCTTGCGAGCCAGCTTCTGCTCGTGGTTGCCGGGCACACAGATCGCGGTGCCGGCCGCGACCATGCCCATGACCAGGCGCAGCACGCCCGGCGAGTCGGGACCGCGGTCGACCAGGTCACCGACGAAGACGGCCTTGCGGCCCTCCGGATGCGTGCCGCCGACCGGGCGGGCGGCTTCATCCCGTACGAGGTGGTAGCCGAGCCTCTGCAGGAGGGTCTCCAATTCCTGGCGGCAGCCGTGCACGTCGCCGATGATGTCGAACGGCCCGGTCTCGTCGCGCCGGTCGTTGAAGAGCTTCTCGTAGCGGATCTCGGCCGCTTCGATCTCTTCCACGCCGCGCAGCACGTGCACCTTGCGGAAGCCCTCGCGGGACAGCGAGCGCAGCGAACGGCGCAGGTCGCCGTGCATCCGGGTGAGAACCCGGCGGTCGAACAGGCGGTCCGGTCGCGCCTGGGTGCGTTCCCAGGCCACCGATTCCGGTACGTCGAGGACGACCGCCACCGGCAGTACGTCGTGCTCGCGCGCCAGTTTGACCAGGGCGGCCCGGCCGTGCGGCTGGAGGTTGGTCGCGTCGACCACGGTCAGCCGGCCGGCGGCGAGCCGCTTGCCGGCCACGTAGTGCAGCGCGTCGAAGGCGTCGGCCGAGGCGGACTGGTCGTTCTCGTCGTCAGCGATCAGGCCGCGGAAGAAGTCCGAGGAGAGCACCTGGGTCGGGGCGAAGTGGGCGCGCGCGAAGGTCGACTTGCCCGAGCCGGAGATGCCGACCAGCGCGACGAGCGCGAGTTCCGGGATGTCGATCATGCTGTCACGTCACTTTCGGTGCTTTCGGTGAAAAGGGCGAGCTGGGTCGGGGCGCCGGTGTCGTCGTGCGCCTCGCCGACCCCGCGGAACGACACCGCGTAACCGTGCTCGGCGGCGACCCGCTGTGCCCACGCCTCGAACTCGGCCCGGGTCCACTCGAAGCGGTGGTCCGAGTGCCGCATGCCGGCCAGGCCCTCGTAGTGCACGTTGTATTCGGAGTTGGGCGTGGTCACGACGACGGCCCGCGGACGGGCGTGCCCGAAGACGTTGGCCTCCAGGGCGGGCAGCCGCGGTGGGTCGACGTGCTCGATGACCTCCATCAGCACGGCCGCGTCGTAGCCGCGCAGCCGGTCGTCCCGGTAGGTCAGCGCGGACTGGCGCAGCGTGATGCGGTCGCGCTCCCGGTCGGGCAGGCGGTCGAGCCGCAGCCGGCGGCCGGCCATCTCGAGCGCCCGGGACGAGACGTCGGCCCCGACGATCTCGGTGAACCGGCGGTCCTTGACCAGCGCGGTCAGCAGCGCCCCGCCGCCGCACCCGAGGTCGAGCACCCGGGCCGCGTCGACCTCGGCCAGCGCGGCCAGCACCGCGTCGCGTCGCTGCTCGGCCAGCGTGACCTTGCGGGCGACCGGCAGCTCGGCCTCCTCCTCGGTCGCCGGCTCGGCCGCCTCCAGCTGGGCCAGGGCGCTCGTCGCGTACGCCTTGCGGTGCGCGAGATAGCGGCGGGCGATCAGCACCTTCTCGGGGTGGCCGGCGAGCCAGCCCGCGCCCGACCGCAGGAGCTTGTCGATCTCGTCGGGCGCGACCCAGTAGTGCTTGGCGTCGTCCAGGACGGGCAGGAGGACGTACAGGTGGTTGAGCGCGTCGGAAAGCTTGAGGTGACCGGTGAGCCGGAGTTCGACGTAGCGGCTGTCGCCGCCGATTTCCGGCTCGAACGGAATCGGGGTGGCCTCGACCTGCCAGCCGAGAGGCTCGAAGAGCCGGACGGTCAGACTCTCGGTGCCGCGGAGCACGGGTACGCCGATCTCCAGCGGGATGCGCTCGGACGCCAACTCGGGACGGTCCCGGGAGGCGCCGCGCAGCGCGGTGCGGAAGACCTTGGCGATCGCGCCGGCGAGCAGGCTGGACGCCGCGTACGGGCGGTCGTTGACGTACTGCCCGAGCTCGAAGGTGTCCTGCTGGGCGCGCAGCCGCTGTGGATCGACGTCGAGCAGCAGCGCCGCGGTGCAGCGCTCCTCGCCCGCCTCCGGGTACATGACGTACGCCGTGCCGGTCGGCACGTCGAAGGCGTGCACCTTGTCGGGGTGCTTGACCAGCAGATAGCCGAGATCGGTCGCCGGTCGATGAGTGGTCGATACGGTAAGCAGCACGGGCTAATGATCAACCCGGGCCGTCCTACCGCTCAACGGTATTCATCGTCCAACTCGACCACCCGCGCCTCGTCGTCGCCCGCCGCCTCGTCGGCCTCGTCGTCGTCGGGCCGGTCCGGGACGGCGCTGGTCGCCTGCTCGGCCGCATCTTCGAGCGGTGTCTCCAGGTCGTCGTTCTCCGGGTAGGTCATGTCCTGACTCCTTCCCCCGTCCCTCAGTAGCACAAACCGGGCGTCCTCCGGGAGGGTCCGGGAATTCCGGCCGCGAGTTTCGGGGCGGTTTCCACCCCCGCCGGCGACTGCGGAATACTGCCGGAAGGAGGACAGCGCGGTCCTGGCCCTCTAGATCTTTTTTAAAGACGCAACTGAGCAAGGAGCGCACCGATGCCCATCGCTTCTCCCGAGGTCTACGCCGAGATGCTCGACCGCGCCAAGGCCGGCGCGTTCGCCTACCCGGCGATCAACGTGACGTCCTCGCAGACTCTCAACGCGGCCCTGCAGGGCTTCACCGAGGCCGGCAGCGACGGCATCGTCCAGATCTCCACCGGCGGCGCCGAGTACGCGTCCGGCCCGACCGTCAAAAACATGATCACCGGCGCGGTCGCCCTGGCCGAGTACGCGACCGAGGTCGCCAAGAACTACCCGGTCAACGTCGCTCTCCACACCGACCACTGCCCCAAGAACAAGCTCGACGGGTACGTCCGCCCGCTGCTCGCGCTCAGCAAGGAGCGCGTCGCCAACGGCCGCGCGCCGCTGTTCCAGTCGCACATGTGGGACGGCTCGGCCGTGCCGATCGACGAGAACCTGCGGATCGCCGAGGAGCTGCTGCGTGACGCGGCGGCGGCGCACATCATCCTCGAGATCGAGGTCGGCGTCGTGGGCGGCGAGGAGGACGGCGTCGTCGGCGCGATCGACGACAAGCTCTACTCGACGGTCGAGGACGGCCTGGCCACCGCCGCCGTGCTCGGGCTGGGCGAAAAGGGCCGTTACATGACCGCCCTGACCTTCGGCAACGTGCACGGCGTCTACAAGCCGGGCAACGTCAAGCTGCGCCCCGAGATCCTCAAGGAGATCCAGGACGCGGTCGGCGCCAAGTACGGCAAGGAGAAGCCGTTCGACCTGGTCTTCCACGGTGGTTCGGGCTCGCTGCTGTCGGAGATCCAGGGCGCGCTGGACTTCGGCGTGGTCAAGATGAACATCGACACGGACACGCAGTACGCGTTCACCCGCCCGGTCGCCGACCACATGCTGAAGAACTACGACGGCGTGCTGAAGATCGACGGCGAGGTCGGCAACAAGAAGGCGTACGACCCGCGGGCGTGGGGCAAGCTGGCCGAGAACGGCCTGGCCAAGCGCGTTGTCGAGGCGTGCGAAAACCTCCGCTCGACCGGCACCACCCTCTCGAAGTAAACGCCACGTCAGGGTCGGTCCTCGTTCGCGGGGACCGACCCTGTTCGTGTTGCCGGACCACTGATACCCGTGGGTACGATCGTCCCTCCCCGTAAACGGAGGTTCAAGATCGTGCTCGGTATCGAGGGCTATGAACCGGCGTGGCACCACGACGCCGAGGCTCTCGCCGCCGTCCATCGCACCCGGTTCGTGCGGCTCATCGGCCGCCGACTGCGTTCCGGCTGGCTGATGTGGGACATGGCCGAGCGGGGCTGGTTCGCCGACGGCCCGGTCATTCTCGACTTCGGAAACACGAACGTCGAAATCACCCACCGCAAGTTCGACGAGTGCGCGATCACGTGGGACCAGATCGACATGAACGTCCCCATCGACTGGTACGAGCATTTCGACTGGCGGCCCGACCCGCACCCGGCGCTGCGCAACGCGCGCGGCCAGATCCTGCGCGCGGTCAACATCATCGAACTGATCACCGTGGCCGACTGGCGGCCGCGGATCCTGCACGCGGTCGAGTTCCTCTTCGAGGACGCCCGGCTGGCGATCTACAACGCGATGGACGAGAACGGCCTCACCGACGTGCCCGAGGACGAACTGCCGGTCACCAACTGGCGCCGCGTCCACGTCGCCTAGGTGGACAGCGCCGCCATGGCCTCGTCGAGGGAGTCGGTGACGACGACGAGGTGGGACTGGTCGCCGTGGGGTGACTTGGCCAGCAGCGGCCGCAGCAGGGCCTCCACCGGCAGGTCGCGCCAGTGTGCCCGGTCGAGGAAGACGAAGGCGCCGGACGGGCCGTCGGTCTGGTAGAAGGTCTTCGTCGCGGCCTGGAAGACCTCCTGGACCGTGCCGGCCCAGCCGGGCGCGAACACGATGCCGCCGCGGGCCAGGCGCAGGATCGAGTCCTCGCGCACCGCGTTCGAGAAATACTTGCCGATCTGCCCGGCGAACAGGTTGGCCGGCTCGTGGCCGTACAACCAGGTCGGCAGCGCCAGGCCGCCGTGCCGCAGCTTGCCCAGCACATCGGTGGCCGCGGTCGGCGGGGCCGGAAAGGCCGCGCGCACATCGAGGGCCGCCGCCGTGTACGGGTCGTGGTCGTCGAAGTGCGGTGCCGCGGCCAGCCGGTCGATCGCCGCCTGCAACTGGGTCGCCGGGCGGGCGGCGAAGTAGGAGCCGAGGTTGGCCGCCTCCATCACGCCCGGGCCGCCACCGGTCACGATGAGCCGGCCCACCGTGGCCAGCCGCCAGGCCAGCGTGGCCGCCATCCGGTAGGCGTCGGAGCCGCGCCGCGCCGCGTGCCCGCCCATGATACCGACCGCGCGCTTCGCCCCGTGGGTGTGGACCCACGCGTCGACCGCCTTGCCGAGCGCGTTGTCGATGCCGGCGTCGTGCAGTCGCTGGGCGAGCGCCTCGCGGATGTCCGGAGTGGCGCCGCCGTGCTCGAGGAAGTGCTGGTAGACCTGGCTGTCGTACATGCCGGCGAAGCCGCCCTGGGCGAAGCCGAACGAGAGATCCTCGGGCGTGTAGAGGGTCGCCGGGTGGGTCGGATAGGGCCGCGTGTCGAACGGAGGCACCAGGTGCGCGCCGCGGCGGAGCAGGTCGATCTCGACCTCGGCGGTCGACAGACGACAGCCGACGAAGAGCGTGTCGGAGACGTCGACGCCGGTGAAGTCGGGCGGCTCCAGGTCGAGGCGGAGCCCGAGGATGACCAGGCCGGCCAGCGAGTGCCGGGCCAGGTGCAGATCGAATTCGGCCCGCGACTCGACTTCGAAGGCAGTGTCGTCAAAAGGGAGATCCACGGGCATGCCCGTAGGGTAGCCACCATGAAAAACACCGCCTCGGGCGCGCTCTTCGGCCTCGCCTACGGCGATGCGCTGGGCAAGCCCACCGAATTCCAGACGTACGCCGAGATCGTCGCCGAATACGGCCCGCAGGGTCCGCGCGAGTTGACCGGCGAGCCGGCGCTCGTCACCGACGACACCCAGATGACGCTCGCGGTCGGCGAGGGCATCCTGGCCGCCGGCGCGTTCACACCCGAGGCTCTGGCGCCGGCCTGGCGGGACGCGTTCGTGGCCTGGGCGTCCAGCCCCGACAACAACCGGGCGCCGGGGATGACCTGCCTGCGGGCGTGCGGGATGCTCGCCGAGGGCCGCGGCTGGGTCGAGGCGAGCCAGATCGGGTCCAACGGCTGCGGGGCCAACATGCGGGTGGCGCCGGTCGCGCTGGTGCCCGGGCTGAGCGACGACGAGCTCGCCGGCGGGGCCCAACTGCAGGCCGGGCTCACCCATGGGCATCCGACCGGGCTGGCGGCGAGCGAGCTCACCGCGTACGCGATCAAGCTGTTGCGTGACGGCCTGGCGCCGAACGACCTGATCGCCGCGTTGCGGGCGCGCAGCGCCCAGCAGCGGACCGTCTACCGCGGCGACTGGCTCGGTGACCTGTGGAAGCGTTCGCGGGAGCGGTCGGCGGAGGAGTTCATCGCGCTCGGCTGGGACGAGTCGGCGGCGGCGCTGGAGCGGGTCGCCGAAGGGCTGGCGGCCGGGCCCTTCGAGGGCGACCCGTGCCTGGTCACCGGGGCCGGCTGGGTGGCCGAGGAGGCGTTGGCGACCGCGCTGTACTGCTACCTGATCTCGCCCGGCGACCCGGTTGCGGTGGTGGCCCGTGGGGCGGCATCGTCGGGTGATTCAGATTCGATCGCGTGCCTCGCCGGGTCATTCGCGGGAGCGGCGCTCGGAATGCCGGCCTGGCCCGATTCGTGGTCGCAGCGGATCGAATATCGGGATCGGTTGACCCGTCTCGGGAGCACCTGGGACTGAGATCATCCGTTTCCGGCCCCGGGGGAATTCACGCCGGTCGGACCGGTTGAATGGGGGCATGCAGAACCTCCTTCCCGAGCCTCCTGCCACCCTGCTTCCCGCAGACCAGGCTGCCGACCAGGCCCTCGCCGACGCCGAGGCGGCCGGCACCACCGACGCACTCAAGGCCGTCGCGGCGGCCTATCCCGCTTTCAGCGGCGCCTGGGGCGCCCTCGCCGCCGGGTCACTCGAGGCCGGCGAGCCGGTCACCGCCTATGCGTACGCGCGGACCGGTTACCACCGCGGCCTCGACGCGCTGCGCCGCAACGGTTGGAAGGGCCACGGGCCGATCCCGTGGTCGCACGAGCCCAACCAGGGTTTCCTGCGCTGCCTGTACGCACTGTCGAAGGCCGCGGCCGAGATCGGCGAGGCGGACGAGGCGGCCCGGTGTGCCCAGTTCCTGCGCGACAGCGACCCCGCGGCGGCCGACGCCCTCGCCTGATCTCGCTTACAGACCTTCGGCGACCGCTGCCGCGATCTTGAGCCACGCGTCCTTCGTGCCGGCGGACAACTGGCCGTAGCGCAGCGGCTCGCCGGAGTCGATCATCTTCTCGTAGGGCGCGAGCAGCACCGCCCGGGTGCGGGCCGCGAAGTGCCGCTGGATCGCCGGCAGGTCGATGTCTTTGCGGGTCGGCGGCATCGAGACGATGCTGACCGCCTGGCGTACGAGCCGCTGGCGGCCGCTCTGCTCCAGGTGGTCGAGCATCCGGGCGGCGGTCTCGGCCGAGTCGTTACGGGCCGACATCGTGATCACCAGTTGATCGGTGGCGTCCATGGCCGCCTGCCAGTTCTGGGCCCGAACGTTGTTGCCGGTGTCCACAAAGATCAGTTTGTAGAACCGGCTCACAATCTCCCGGATCTCGGCGAACGCGCTGGCCGTGAGCATCTCGCCGGCGGTAGCGCTTTCGTCGCTCGCCAGCACGTCGAACATGCCCTCGCCCTGCGCCCGAACATATTGCGACAAGTCGCCCACGCGGCCGTGCGCGCCCCGGAACAGGTGCAGGTCGCGCATCATGTCCCGCACCGTACGGGCGTGGAAATCCTGCTGGGCCCGCATGCCGAGGGTGCCCTGGGTCTCGTTGTTGTCCCAGGCCAGCACATAGCCGCCCCGCTTCTGCCCGAACGTCATCGCCAGCAGCAGAACGGCGATGGTCTTGCCTGCGCCACCCTTGGGGTTGACCACGGTCACCTGTCGCAGGCCACCGAAGTTACGGCGGACCATCTCGACATCCTGCTTGAACTCGACCTCATGCCGGCCCGGGGCCAGCTTGACCAGGCCCATCGTGCCCTTCCGGAGCAGCGCACGGGCACCCATGGTGGCGGTCGGTTCGGCCTGCTTGGCCATCCGCCGCCGGGCAAACTCCTCGGCCGTCGGGGTGTCGGAGACCCAGGGCAGGTCCTGGAACGGGTCGACGCTCGGGCCGGGCGGTGCGGTCGGGTCGGCGCCCTGGTTGATCTGCGGATGAGGCGGCAGGGCCCGGGGGTCGACCGTAGGCGGGTAGGGGCCGGGCGGCCGTTGACCGGGGATGGGCTGCTGGGTGGGGGCGCCGACGTAGGGAGCTTGGCCGTAACCGTAGGGGCCGGGGGGTTGGGGGGTGCCGGGGGGTGCGGGATGGGGCTGAGGGATGCCGGGGGGTGCTGGGTGCGGTTGGGCTGTTTGTGGGTGGGTGGGGTGGGGCTGGTTGGGGTGCTGCGGGGCTGCGCCCGGGTGGGGCTGGGCGGTGCCGGGCGGGGTTGGGTGCGGTTGAGCCAAGCCCGCGGCTGTGGGGTTGGCCTGCGCGGGGCCGGGTTGGGGCGGCATGCCGGGCTGCGTTTGGTCGGCCTGCGTCTGGCCGGCCTGCGTCTGGCCGGGCTGCGCTTGGCCGGCCTGCGTCTGGTCGGGTTGCGTTTGGCCGGGCTGGGTTTGGCCGGGCTGGGCCCCGTGCGGCTGGGTCGAGTAGGTGCCCGAAGCGCTGGCGTGCATCCCGGCGGTCTGAACGTGGCCCGGGTGACCGGGAGCGGCAGGCGCCGGCAGGGCGCTGGTCGGGTGAGGGCCTGGCTGCGTCGGCACGTGGGCACTGCCGTGGGCAGACCCGGTGGTCGGGGCCGCTGGGGTGCTGCCCTGGGCGGACCCGGTGGCCGGGCCCGCTGCGGTGCTGCCGCGGGCGGAACCGGTGGTCGGCCCAGCTCCTGGCCCGGAAGTCGGGGAGGAACCCGATCGCGAACTCGGGGAGCTAGCCGGGCCCGACGTCGGAGCGGCCGCCGAGCCGAAAGCCGGGGCTCCCGCCCGGCCCGAAGCCGGGCCGGCCGTCGGTCCGGAAGTTGGCGTGGTCGCGGACCCGAAAGTTGGAACGCCGGCCGGACCGGAGGTGGGTGCGGTGGCCGAGCCGGAGGCAGGGGCGGCGGCCGGGCCGGGCGCGGCGGCTGATCCAACCGCCGGACCGGAGGTGGGCGCGGCGGTTGGACCGGAGGTCGGCGCGGCCGTGGAATTTCCGGGGCGGTAGATCGGGCCGGAAGCCGAACTCGAGGTCGGTGCCGACGGCGGCGTCTCGGGTCGGTAGATCGCGCCGTTGTGGGCGCCGTCGCTCGAGGCGTCGTCGGAGGCGTCGCGCGGCATCACCGTCGGGTAATAGCCGGGGCGCTCGCCGCCGGGAACCGCGGCCGAGGCAGTAGCCCGTGTTTCGGCGGGACCGGCTGGCGGTGACGGGCGGTGAGGAGGCTGCGACCAGGGCGAATCACTGTGGCCGGCATTCGGCTGGTCGCCCTCGCCGGGGCTGGGCGGTGGCGGCGCCGACGGGCCTGAGGTGGGCGCGGCGGCAAACGAAGGCACGGTGTGCGCCCCCGAATGATCGGCGGTGAGGTCGGTCGGATGACCGGCGCCGAGCTCGCGTCGGCTGTGCGCGCCCGACTGGTCGGGCGGCGCGGGCTGGGGCGGGGCGTAGCCCGTCGACGGGTCGGCGAAGCCGTTGGCGGCCGGCTCGAGGTTGGGCCAAGCCTGGGTCGGCGGGAAAGGCTGGGCCGGCGGGAAAGGCTGGGCCGGCGGGAAAGGCTGGGCCGGCGGGAAAGGCTGGGCCGACGGGAAAGGCTGGGCCGACGGCGGCTGCGGCGGAAAACTCAGGGCCTCGGCCGGCGGCGGGACCGGGATCGGCGGGTGGGCCGGCTGCTGGGGGATCGCTCCCGGTCGATAGACCCCGCCCGGCGGGGGCAGGGGGATGGCGGGCGGCGCCTCGTGGGGTACGGGCCGGCCGTGCACGGGCGCTTCCAGCTCGTCCTCGGCCCAGAACGGTTCCACGTCACGGTCGGGCGGTGTGGGGTTGTTGCCCGGGACGTAGACGCGGTCGGCGTGCTCGTCCTCCACGGATGGATCCTCCCCGTAGACCTATATCTCTATCTCCAGACTGGCACAGCCGGTCAGCCTGCGTACACCGCCCAGGCTCCGGGTTCGGTCCACCACGAGCGCTTGCGGTTGAGGGAGCCGGCCACCCCGTCGTCGAGGAAGGGCAGTTCGCCGTCGCGGGGGAGTACGGACACGGCGCGGCCGCGGGCGCGGCGCACCTCCATCTGGACTTTGGTGCCGCGGAAGCGCTGTTTGACCACGCGGGAGACGGCCACCGCGACCTCGACCTCGCCGTCGGTCGGGTTGCCCTCGGCGAGCAGCCGGAAGCCGTCGACCGAGGCGTAGGCGCCGCCGTTGCCGATCGCGCACGCCATGATCGGGTCGTTGCCGTCGGAGAGCACCGTCGAGTCGACCTCGACGCGCCCGCGCCAGGGCAGGGCCCGCCCGTCGGCGCCCGCCCCGCCGACCAGGGCGCCGTCCACAGTGACCGAGCCGCCGTCGTTGCGGAGCAGGTCGAGGCGCCGGGCCGAACCGTTGAGGACGGCGGAAGCAACCGCGGAAGGATCGCGGGGCAGGCCCAGCTGAGCGGCCAGATCGTCGGTCGACGACGGGTCGAGCGGAAGGATCGCCAGTGCCGGGAGGTCGGGAACGGTCCGGTCCTCGGCCAGGTCGGCCGGCCGCTTGCTCGGCGGGGGCGCGTACCTCCGAACGAGCCGTCGCACGACGGCCCGCAGTTGTCCGTCGGAAGCGGAAGCGACGATCAGCCGCAGTTTGCTGTCGGCGTCGGGCCAGCTCAGGCCGTCGGGGCGGGGTGGGCCGTCGAAGCGGGCGATCACCTCGTCGATCTCGGCGTCCGACTGAGCGGTGATCGTCTCGACGCGCGCGCCGGCCTTGGTCAGCGCCTCGGCGCAGCGCAGCACCGGCACCCTCGGAGCGCAAGGGTCGCGCTCCAGAGTCGAGCAAGCGCCTCCGCACGAGGAACCGCAGGACGAACCTTCGGCGAGCGAAAGGATGATGACGTCGTACACGTCAGGAGCCGCTCAGCACCGAGTGGCGCTCGATGACCGCCTCGCGGCCGGGGCCGACGCCGACGATCGAGACGCGGGCGCGGATGCGTTCCTCGACGAACTCGACGAAGCGCTGGGCGTCCTTGGGCAGGTCTTCGAAGCGGCGGCAGCCGGAGATGTCGGACTTCCAGCCGGGCAGCGTCTCGTAGATCGGTACGGCGTGGTGGAAGTCGGTCTGGTTGATCGGCATCTCGTCGTGGCGGACGCCGTTGACCTCGTAGGCCACGCAGACCGGAATCTCGTCCAGACCGTCGTAATTGTCCAACTTGGTCAGTGCGAAGTCGGTGACCCCGTTGATGCGCTGCGCGTAGCGCCCGATGACCAGGTCGAGCCAGCCGATGCGGCGCGGGCGGCCGGTGGTCGTGCCGTACTCGTGGCCGACCTCCCGCAGGTAGTCGCCGAACTTGTCGTGCAGCTCGGTCGGGAACGGGCCCTCGCCGACCCGCGACGTGAACGCCTTGAGCACCGCCACCACCCGGTCGATGCGGGTCGGCGGGATGCCGGAACCCGTGCACGCCCCGCCCGACGTCGCGTTGGAGCTGGTCACGAACGGGTAGGTGCCGTGGTCGACGTCGAGCAGGGTGGCCTGGCCGGCCTCGCAGAGCACGACCTTGCCCGCGTCGATCGCCTCGGACAGCTCCAGCGCGGTGTCGCCGACGTACGGCCGCAGGCGCTCCACGTACGAAAGGAGCTCGGCCACGACGTCGCCGGGCTTGACCGCCTGGCGGTTGTAGATCTTCGAAAGGACCTGGTTCTTGAAGCTCAGTGCCGCTTCGACCTTCTGCCGCAGGATCGACTCGTCGAAGAGGTCCTGGACGCGGACGCCGAGACGGTTCATCTTGTCGGCGTAGGTCGGGCCGATGCCGCGGCCGGTCGTGCCGATGCGGCGGGCGCCCAGATAACGCTCGCTGACCTTGTCGAGCGAGCGGTTGTACGACGGAATGACGTGCGCGTTCGCGCTGATGCGCATGCGGGACGTGTCGATGCCGCGGGCCTCGAGGCCGTCGATCTCGTGGAACAGCACACCGAGATCGACCACCACGCCGTTGCCGATCACCGGGGTCACACCCGGGGTGAGAATGCCGCTGGGCAGCAGATGCAAGGCGTACTTCTCGCCGTTGATCACCACGGTGTGACCCGCGTTGTTGCCACCGTTGAACTTGACCACGTAGTCAAGCCGGTCTCCCAGCAGGTCAGTGGCCTTGCCCTTGCCCTCGTCGCCCCATTGGGCGCCGACCAACACGATCACCGGCACTTCCGTGACGCCTTCCGTCGAACGGCTCGTACCAGGGGAAGCCCGGGTACTGCCGAAGTTTACGCGAAGGCCCTGCTGTGCGACGTGCGGAAGGACACCGCCGGTAGGATCCCTCGCCGTGCGCGTACTTCTGATCGGTTCCGGCGGCCGCGAGCACGCCATCGCCCTCGGCCTCGCCGCCGACCCGTCCGTCGACTTCCTGGCCGCCGCGCCCGGCAACCCGGGCATCGCCCGGGTCGCCGAGTTGCACGAGGTCACCGCCACCGACCCGGCGGCCGTGGCGGCCCTCGCGGTCGAGGTGGCGGCCGACCTGGCCATCGTCGGGCCGGAGGCGCCGCTGGTCGCCGGGGTGGCCGACGCGGTCCGGGCCAAGGGCATCGCCTGTTTCGGGCCGAGCGCGGCCGCGGCCCGGCTCGAGGGCTCGAAGGCGTTCGCCAAGGACGTGATGGCGGCGGCCGGTGTGCCGACCGCACTGTCCTATGCGTGCACCGACGAGGCGGCGGTGCGGCGCGCGCTCGACGACCTCGGCACGCCGTACGTGGTCAAGAACGACGGGCTCGCGGCCGGCAAGGGCGTCGTCGTCACCGACGACCGCGCGACGGCCGAGAAACACGCCGCCGACTGCGGCAAGGTCGTGATCGAGCAGTACCTGCCCGGCCCCGAGGTCTCACTCTTCGTGGTCACTGACGGCACGACGGCGCGGCCGCTGATGCCGGCGCAGGACTTCAAACGGCTCGCCGACGGCGACGCCGGGCCGAACACCGGCGGCATGGGGGCGTACGCGCCGCTCGACTGGGCGCCCGACGACCTCGTCCCGCAGGTGATGCGCGAGGTGGTCGAGCCGACGCTGGCCGAGATGCGCAAGCGGGAGACGCCGTTCGCGGGGCTGCTCTACGTGGGACTCGCGCTCACGCCGGACGGGCCGAAGGTGATCGAGTTCAACGCGCGGTTCGGCGACCCGGAGACCCAGGTGGTGCTGGCGCTGCTCGACACGCCGCTGGGCGGGTTGCTCAAGGCGGCCGCGACCGGGACGCTCGCCGCGCATCCGCCACTGCGCTGGCAGGAGGGCGCGGCGGTCACGGTCGTGGTGGCCAGTAAGGACTATCCGGGCACGCCGCGTACGGGAGACGTCATCGAGGGCGCGGAGCGCCCGGGCATCATCCACGCCGGCACCGCCCGCCGCGCCGACGGCGCGCTCATCTCGGCCGGCGGCCGGGTGCTCAGCGTGACCGCCACCGGCGCCGACCTGGCCGAGGCACGCGAGGCGGCTTACGCCCTGGTCGACGGCGTGCGCCTGGACGGCGCCCACTACCGCACCGACATCGCCCTGGGCGCCGTCGAGGACCGAATCAAGCTCTGACCCGCTGGCGTCGAGGTCGCTGACTTCGTACGGAAAAGTGAGAGGGAGCCGGCCCGCTGGGCCGGCTCCCTCTTGGCTTTGCGGCTCAGGCCTTCGGGATGTCGAAGAGCTTGGCGACCTGGGCGGCGAGCTCGAGGTCGCCCTTGGCCTTGATCTTGCCGGTCATGAACATCATCATCGGGTTGCCGTCGCCCGAGACGACCTTGAGGAACGTGACCGGGTCCATGGTCATGGCCAGTTTGGGGTCGCGGGCCGGCTGGTTGGTGACCGTGCAGGCGCCGTTTTCGATCACGGTTTCGTAGGTGTCGCTCGTGCCGCCGGCGCCGCCGGTGAGGATCCAGTGGATCACGGCCGAGGTGGAGCCGGCCTTGTCGGCGCGGAAGAGCGTCGGCATGCGGCCGAAGACCTCGTCGAGGATTTTGCCGCGCGAGTCGCCGGCCATGACCTCGGCGAGCTTCGAGTCGGGGGTGGTCTTGACGAGCTGAGCGAACTCCTTGGGGCCGATCGCGGAGAGCGACTCAACGTTGAAATCAGTCATCGGTGGACCTTTCAGGCGTGGAACCTACTCGTCGGTAACCCTAGCGACAATGCCGCCTCGACGAGCAGTCTGCCACTCCCAAATGACCGTTGGACAGTCGACTCCCGCTGTGTCACACTCCCAAACATGTCTTTGGGAGATGGTGAGGCGGCGAAGAAGAGGACGGCGGCCCTGCGGGCGATGGCCCATCCGATCCGCCTGCGCATCATGTCGCTGCTCACCGGTGCGCCGCTGACCGCGGCCGAGGTCGCCCGCGAGCTCGGCATCAGCCACGCCAACGCCAGCTACCACCTGCGCAACCTGCTCACCGGCGGCCTGATCGTCTCGGCCGGCGAGGAGAAGATCCGCGGTGGCATCGCCAAGCGCTACCGCTACGACGCGCACCGGGAGGAGGGCCTCGGCCCGGTGCCCCACGAGCAACTGCGCGCCGACTTCAGCGCCGTCGCCGAGGAACTGATCCGCCGGGTGAGGATCGCCAGGGTCGCGACCGAGGGCAAGCTGCTCGCCGACGCCGAGCTCTGGATCGACCAGGAGACCTGGCGCGCGATCCGCACCCGGGTCCACGAGGCGATCCAGGACCTGCACGACGCGGCCCAGCCGCCCCGCACCCCCGGCACGATCCGCACCGGCACGACCGTCGCCATGTTCGAGATGCTGCCCCCCGAGACGGAGAAGTGATGTCCGCCCTGGCCCCGCTGCGCCACCACGCCTTCCGGTGGCTGGTCGCCGGACGCACGATCAACGCGTTCGGCAACTCGTTCGCCGCCGTCGCGCTCGCCTTCGCCGTCCTCGACATCACCGGGTCGGCCAGCGACCTCGGCCTCGTGGTCGGCACCCGCACGCTGCTCATGGTCATCTTCCTGCTCTTCGGCGGGGTGCTCGCCGACCGTCTCCCCAAGCACCTGCTGATGGTCGGCTCCAACCTGGTCGCCGCGCTCTCGCAGGGTGCCGCGGCCGTTCTGGTGCTCAGTCACACGGCGACCATCCCCATGCTGATCGGCCTGGCCGCGGTCAACGGCACCGCCGCGGCGCTGTCGATGCCGGCCAGTTCGGCTCTGCTGCCACGGACGGTGCCCGAGGAGATCCGCCAGCAGGCGAACGCGTTGAGCCGCATCCTGCTCAACTCGGCGCAGATCTTCGGCGCGCCGATCGCCGGCGTGGTCGTGGCGGCGGTGGGACCGGGCTGGGGCATCGTCGTCGACGCCACGTCGTTCGCGCTGGCCGCGGGGGCGTTCGCGCTCCTTCGCGTACCTCAGCCGACCGTGACCGGACCGGTCGAGCGACCCCACATCTTCGCCGATCTCCGGACCGGATGGTCCGAGTTCCGCTCGCGGGAGTGGCTCTGGGTCGTAGTGGTCGGCTTCTGCGTCAGCAATGCCGCCTGGAGTGGCGGTGTGGCCGTGCTCGGTCCGGTGATCGCCAGCAAGAGCTTCGGCAGTCAGGGCTGGGGCCTGATCCTCGGCGCGCAGACCGCCGGCATGATCATCGGCGGCTTGATCGCGATGCGACTGCGCCTGCGGCGCATGCTCTATTTCGGCGTCGCCAGCTGCTTTCCGTACGCGTTGCCGCTGCTCGCGCTCGGCACCTACCCCCGGGTCTACGTGCTGGTGCCGTGCGCTTTCGTGGCCGGCCTGATGATCGAGCAGTTCGGGGTCGCCTGGGAGACGACCATGCAGGAACACGTCCCGGCCGACAAGCTGGCCCGCGTCTACTCCTACGACATGCTCGGCTCGCTGCTCGCGATGCCGGTCGGTGAGGTCACGGTCGGCCCGATCTCGAAGCTGGCCGGCGTCGAGACGACGGTGTTCGGCGCGGGCGTGCTCATCGTGCTCGCCGTGATCGGGATGCTGAGCAGCCGTGACGTGCGCACTCTGCCGCACAAGCGGTCGGAGCCGGTCGTCGAGCCCGTGGAAGAATCACTGGCGTGACCATCCCGAACGTCCTCGCTTCCCGTTACGCCTCCACCGAACTCGTCGGCCTCTGGTC
Source organism: Actinoplanes sp. NPDC051411 (assembly GCF_040682075.1). Classification (NCBI taxonomy): domain Bacteria; kingdom Bacillati; phylum Actinomycetota; class Actinomycetes; order Micromonosporales; family Micromonosporaceae; genus Actinoplanes; species Actinoplanes sp. NPDC051411. The sequence continues at coordinate 174,650 of NZ_JBFBAD010000002.1, forward strand.
GCCCGAGGAAAAGATCCGGATGGAGCGACGCCTCTGGATCGCCGTTCTCCGGGCCCAGCGCGACCTGGGCGTGGTGGTGCCGGACGGGGCGATCGAGGCGTACGAGTCGGTTCTCGACCAGGTCGACCTCGCGTCGATCGCCGCGCGGGAACGGGTCACCCGGCACGACGTGAAGGCGCGCATCGAGGAGTTCAGCGCGCTCGCCGGCTTCGAGCAGATCCACAAAGGCATGACCTCCCGCGATCTGACCGAAAACGTCGAGCAGCTGCAGATCCGCGCGTCGCTGGTGCTGATCCGCGACCGGGCCGTGGCGACCCTGTCCCGGCTCGCGGCGCTCGCGGTCGAGCACTCCGACCTGGTGATCACCGGCCGCTCGCACAACGTCGCGGCGCAGGCGACCACGCTGGGCAAGCGGTTCGCCTCGGCGGCCGAGGAACTGCTCATCGCGTACGAGCGGCTCGACGACCTGATCGGGCGCTACCCGCTTCGCGGCATCAAGGGCCCGGTCGGCACCGCGGCCGACCAGCTCGACCTGCTCGACGGCGACTTCGAGGCGCTCGGCCAGCTCGAGCAGCGGGTGGCCGGCCACCTCGGGTTCAACCGGGTGCTGACCAGCGTCGGCCAGGTCTATCCGCGGTCGCTCGACTTCGACGTGATCTCGTCGCTGGCCCAGATCGTCGCCGGACCGTCCTCGCTCGCCACCACGATCCGCCTGATGGTCGGCCAGGAGCTGGTCACCGAGGGGTTCAAGCCGGGCCAGGTCGGGTCGTCGGCGATGCCGCACAAGATGAACACCCGGTCGTCCGAGCGGGTGAACGGGCTGGCCGTGATCGTCCGCGGCTACCTGTCGATGGTCGGCGAGCTGGCCGGCGACCAGTGGAACGAGGGCGACGTCTCGTGCTCGGTGGTGCGGCGGGTCGCCCTTCCGGATGCGTTCTTCGCCACCGACGGGCTGTTCCAGACCTTCCTCACCGTGCTCGACGAGTTCGGGGCGTACCCGGCGGTGATCGCCCGCGAGCTCGACCGTTTCCTGCCGTTCCTCGCGACCACCAAGATCCTGGTGGCGGCGGTCCGCAAGGGAGTCGGCCGCGAGGTCGCGCACGAGGTGATCAAGGAGCACGCGGTCGGCGTCGCTCTCGCCATGCGGGAAAAGGGCGCGGTGGAAAATGATCTGTTCGACCGGCTCGCGGCCGACGGCCGGCTGCAGCTGAGCCGCAGCGAGATCGACTCGCTCGTCGCCGACCGGGCCGCGTTCGTCGGGGCGGCGCCGTCGCAGGTGCGGGCGCTCGCGGAGCGGATCGCGGCGATCGTGGCGGCGCACCCGGCGGCGGCGAAATATCAGCCCGCACCCATTCTGTGATGGGCCGCCGGGGCACGACGGAGCTCGACCCTCGCGTCGCGCCCCAGCTGCTTTCTCGACGGTAATTGCGGGCGTCGATGCCCGCCAAGACCTCAACTACCCCATCCCCTTGACGTGATGACTATTGAAGGCTTTACCGACCGGGTGGTTGAGATCACCACCGAGATTGCCTGCTCAGCGCCGTGAGCGTCGGTCTGCCGACACCGGCCGATGCCTTCCGCGCCGGGTTCACAAGGTAGGCTTCGCGGTGCTCACACCTCACCAGTCAGGAGTGCCCGTGCCTCGCGTCGTGGTCGACGTCATGCTCAAGCCGGAGATCCTCGATCCGCAGGGCCAAGCGGTCGCAAACGCACTGCCCCGGCTCGGCGTGACCGATGTCTCCTCGGTCCGCATCGGTCGCCGGATCGAGATCGAGTTCACCGGTGAGCCGGATGCCGAGCGCGCTCGGGAGATCGCCGACAAGCTCCTGGCCAACCCGGTGATCGAAGACTTCTCGATCAAGGTGGAGGACGCCTGACCATGCGTATCGGTGTGGTCACTTTCCCGGGTTCGCTCGACGACGGGGACGCGGCCCGGGCCGCGCGCATCGCCGGCGCCGACATCGTCCGTCTCTGGCACGGCGACGCCGACCTGCACCGGGTCGACGCGGTCGTCCTGCCCGGCGGCTTCTCCTACGGCGATGCCCTGCGCTGCGGCGCGATCGCCCGGTTCGCCCCGGCGATGGACTCCATCGTCGACGCGGCCCGCGGCGGCATGCCGGTCCTCGGCATCTGCAACGGCTTCCAGATTCTCTGCGAGGCGCACCTGCTGCCGGGCGCGCTCACCCGCAACCAGCATCTGCACTTCCGCAACCGCGACCAGTGGCTGCGCATCGAGTCGACCGACACCGCCTGGACCAACGGTTACCAGGCCGGTCAGGAAATCCTGATCCCGGTGAAGAACGGCGAAGGCTGCTTCGTGGCCGACGAGCACACGCTCGACGCGCTCGAGGCCGAGGGCCGCGTCGTCGCCCGCTACATCAACGGCAACCCCAACGGGTCCCAGCGGGACATCGCCGCGATCACCAATGAGGCCGGCAACGTCGTCGGCATCATGCCGCACCCGGAACACGCGGTGGAGGCGCTCACCGGTCCGTCGCTCGACGGCCTCGGCTTCTTCACCTCCGTCCTGCGGGCCCTGGCGGGGGCGTCCGCGGGTGGACAGCACGCAGGGGGACACTGAAAATGACGACCCAGCCGGAGACGGCGGAGGCGCCAGAAGCGAAGCCTTCCGGCTTCGCCGCGACGGACGTGCTGGTCAATGAGTTCGACGGCGGGCCCGACACGGTCCAGCGCGCTTTGAGTACGCCGGAGGAGCTGCAGCCGCACACCGACCTCGGACTCAAGGACGACGAGTACGACCGCATCCGTCAGATCCTCGGCCGGCGTCCGACGGCGTCCGAACTGGCGATGTATTCGATCATGTGGAGCGAGCACTGCTCGTACAAATCGAGCAAGGTGCACCTGCGCCAGTTCGGCGAGAAAGTGCCGCAAAACACGCGCATGCTCGCCGGCATCGGCGAAAACGCGGGCGTCGTCCAGATCTCCGACGACATCGCGGTGACCTTCAAGGTCGAGTCGCACAACCACCCCAGCTTCGTCGAGCCCTACCAGGGCGCGGCCACCGGCGTCGGCGGCATCGTGCGCGACATCCTGGCGATGGGCGCGCGGCCGATCGCGGTGATGGACCCGCTGCGGTTCGGCGCGGCCGACCACCCCGACACCGCCCGGGTGCTGCCCGGCGTGGTCGCCGGCATCGGCGGCTACGGCAACTGCCTGGGCCTGCCCAACATCGGCGGCGAGATCGTCTTCGACCCGACGTACCAGGGCAACCCGCTGGTCAACGCGCTCAGCATCGGCGTGCTGCCGGTCGAGCGCCTGCAGCACAAGGAGGCGGCCGGCATCGGCAACGTCGTCGTGCTGCTCGGTGCCCGCACCGGGCGCGACGGCATCGGCGGTGTCTCGGTGCTCGCGTCGGCGACCTTCGACGAGGAGGCCGAGCAGCGCCGCCCGTCGGTGCAGGTCGGCGACCCGTTCATGGAGAAGCTGCTGATCGAGAGCTGCCTCGAGCTCTACGACGCCGGCCTCGTCGCCGGCATCCAGGACCTCGGTGGGGCCGGCCTGACCTGCGCGCTCACCGAGACCGCGGCGGCGGCCGGCACCGGCATGCGGGTCTGGCTCGAGCGGGTGCCGCTGCGCGAGGCCTCGATGTCGCCGACCGAGATCCTGGCCAGCGAATCCCAGGAGCGGATGCTCCTCATCGTGACGCCGGAAAACCTCGAGGCGGTCCTCGCGGTCGCCGAGAAGTGGGGCGTCTGGGCCACCGCGATCGGCGAGGTCACCCCGCACCAGGCCGACGGCTCACCCGGCCGCCTGGTGATCACCTGGAACGATCACATGGTCGTCGACGTGCCGCCCGGCTCGCTGGCCGACGACGGCCCGGTCTACGCCCGCCCGATCCGCGAGCCCGCCGACCTGATCCTGCTGCAGGCCGACAAGGCGGAGACGCTGCCCCGGCCGCAGACCGGCGAGGAGCTTCGCGCGACGCTTCTGCGGATGGCCGGGTCACCCAACCTCTGCGACAAGAGCTGGGTGACCGAGCAATACGACCGCTACGTGCTCGGCAACACCGTGCTGGCCCAGCCGGAAGACTCCGGCGTGCTGCGCATCGACGAACAGACCGGCCTCGGTGTCGCCCTGTCGGTCGACGGCAACGGGCGATTCGCCCGCCTCGATCCGTACGAGGGGGCCAAGCTCGCGCTCGCCGAGGCGTACCGGAACGTGGCCGTGACCGGCGCCGAGCCGGTGGCCGTGACCGACTGCCTCAACTTCGGCTCGCCGGAGGACCCGGCCGTGATGTGGCAGTTCGCCGAGGCCGTCCGTGGCCTCGCCGACGGCTGCCAGCAGCTGGGAACCCCGGTGACCGGCGGTAACGTCAGCTTCTACAACCAGACCGGCGCGGCCGCCATCCACCCGACCCCGGTGGTCGGCGTGCTCGGCGTCTTCGACAACGTGGCCCGGCGGATTCCGATGGGCTTCCCGTCGCTTTCCCCCTCCGCCGAAGGCGACCAGCTGTTCCTCCTCGGCGAGACCCACGCCGAGCTGTCCGGCTCCGAATGGGCCTGGGTGACCCACGGGCACCTCGGTGGCCGCCCGCCCAAGGTCGACCTCGTTGCCGAGCAGCGCCTCGGTCACCTGATGGCCCGGGCCTCGGTCGCCGGCCACGTCGCGGCGGCGCACGACCTCTCCGACGGCGGTCTCGCCCAGGTGCTGGTCGAGAGCTGCCTGCGGCACAACGTGGGCGCGCACATCACGCTGCCGCAGGACGACAACTCGGCGTTCGTGCACCTGTTCAGCGAGTCTTCGGGGCGGGTGCTGGTCGCGATCCCGCGCGGGCACGAGCAGGCGTTCGCCGCTCTCGCCGCGGAATACGGCGTGGCCTGCACCCCCGTCGGCACGACCACGGCCGAGCCGGTCCTCGACGTGCGGGGCGAGTTCTCGATCCCGCTCGACGAGGTGCGCGAGGTCTGGTCGGCCACCCTGCCCGGCCTCTTCGGCGGCCCGGCCGAACTGGCCAACCGCCACGGCGACCCGGAGCACGCGGCCGACCCGACCGCCCCGGCCGGCCGCGACGACGCCGACGAGGTGCTCGAGACGGCAGCGGCCGGCGCGGCGATGGAGTCGTCGGCCCCGATCGAGGCCGACGGCATCCCGGCGGCCGCGGTGGCTGAGGTGAAGGACGAGGTGCGCTCGGTCGAGCTCGAAATCACCGAGCCGGCCACCGAGCCCGCCGCCACCGAGTTCGCCGCCACCGAGTTCGCCGCCACCGAGCCCGCCGCCACCGAGCCCGAGCCCGCCGCCGACGCCGACGAGCCGCCCGCGAGCGGCCCGACCGACGCGGAGCGCTCGGAAGACTGATCCACCGAACGTGAAGAAGCCCGGTCGCCCGCGATCGGGCTTCTTTCACATCCGGGACGTTGGGCGCACGCTGCGCCGGGACGTTGGGCGCGCGCCGCGCCGGGACGTTGGGCGTACGCCGCGCCGGGACGTTGGGCGTACGCCGCGCCGGGACGTTGGGCGCACGCTGCGCCGGGACGTTGGGCGCGCGCTGCGCCGGGACGTTGGGCGCGCGCTGCGCCGGGACGTTGGGCGCGCGCTGCGCCGGGACGTTGGGCGTACGCCGCGCCGGGACGTTGGGCGCGCGCCGCGCCGGGACGTTGGGCGCACGCCCAGCCGAGAGGTCGGCGCGCGCCCCGCCGGAAGGTCGGCGCTCGCGCGGGCGGGACGTTGGCGCGCGGCCAGCCGGGACGTTGGCGCACGCCCCGCCGGGAGGTCGGCGCTCGGGCGGGAGGTCGACGCGCGGGCATTTGGGGCGCTAGCGATTGCGGTTCGGGACGTTGGCGGTCGCCGAGCGGCTCGGGAAGCGCTGTTGGCGGGCGGGGACAGAAACGAAGCGGCCCCGCGCGAATTGGTCGCGCGGGGCCGCTCTCGTTCAAGCTGTCGGGTCAGTAACCGCCGGGGCGCCGAGGGCCTCCGCGACGACTGGGCTGCTGGTCGTCCTCGTAGCCCCGCCGGCCGCCATAGCCGCCGTTCTCCTCGTCCTGCGGCTCGTAGCCATGGCCGCCGCCCGGCTGCTGCGGGGGCCGCGCGGCGCCGCCGTATTGGCCGCCGCCGTACTGGCCGGCAGCGGGACCAGGCTGCTGTTCGTAGCCCTGTTCGTAGCCGCCCTGGTCATAGCCGCCGGCGCCGCCGTACTGGCCACCACCATAGGCACCGCCGCCGTTAGCCGCGCCGCCGTTAGCCGCGCCGCCGTTGCCGCCATAGGCGCCGCCGCCGTACTGGCCGCCGGCACCCTGGCCCGGGCCGCCCTGCGGGACGTAGCCGTTGCCGCTGTCGACGCCGCCGGCCGGCGCGCCCCACGAGCCGTAGCCGCCCTGCTCGGGCTGCTCCTGACCGTAGCCGCCGCCACTCTGGTAGCCGCCGCCGGTGCCGTAGTCGTCGTCCTGGCGTCCGCCACCGTACGCGCCGCCACCGTATTGGCCGCCGTACTCACCGCCGCCCGCCGCACCACCGGCTGCGCCGGCACCCGCCGCCGCGCCACCGTATTGGCCGCCGCCGTAGGCGCCGCCGCCTGCCGCGCCGCCGTAGCCACCCTGGCCGTAGTCGCCGTAACCGTCCGGCTCGGACTCAGGCTGGTAGAGGCTGGTGTGCTCGTCGAAGCGCGGCTGGCCACCGGCCGGCGCGCCGGCGCCGTACGGACCGCCGTCGTATTGCCCGTTGCCTCCGCCGTACTGCCCGGTGCCGGCGTAGTCGTCGGCCGCGCCGTACTGGTTCGGCGGGGAGTATTGCCCGGCGTCCTGGTCGTCCCAGCCGCCCGCCGCCGCACCGGCGTAGCCGCCCGGCTGGGGCAGCGGAGCGCCGTAGGGGTCGGGGAACTCGTCCTCGGGCGCGACCGCCGGCACCGGGCGGTGCAGCATGGTCGGCGCGTCGGACATCGACGGCGCACCGGAGCGCGGCGCGACCATGGTCGCCGCCGCCGGGTTGCCCATGCCGCCGATCGGGGCGCCGCCCACCCGGGTGGCGTCGTTGAACCGGCCCTGGCTGGGTGGCACCACGCCGGGCCCGCCGCCCATCGCGGTCGGGTCGCCGCCGTCGGGGCCGCCGGGGGTCTTGGACGCGTTCTTACGGCGCATCAGCACCAGCACGATCGCGCCGATGCCGGCCGCCACGAGCAGGCCGCCGAGGACCACGAAGAGCAGCGAGCCGGAGCCGCTGTCCTGGCTCGCGTTCTTGGTCGCGTCGTCGTTCTGCAGGTTGGCGGACGGGCCGGCGGGCGCGTTGGTGTCGAGGATGGAGCCGGGGTCGAGGCTGCCTCCGTCCGACGGCGTGGGCGTCGCCGAGGCGCTGGCCGAGGCCGACGACGCGGCCTCCGGTTTGAGCACCAGCGTCACGTTGACCGTCTTGCCGGCCTCACCCTGCACGGAGACATAGGTGCCGTCGGCGAAGCCGTTCTTGCCCGCCCCGACCTGGATCCGGCCGGGTGTGATCGGGTTGGCGTCGCTGGACAGGATGGAGAACGATCCGGAGCCCGTGGTCGTCGTCTGGAAGGGCTTGCCGGCGCTGTCCTGGGCCGCGACCGTGGCGCCCGAGACGCCCTTGCCGGCCGTGTCCTTGACCTTGCCGGTGATCGCGCGGACGCTCTGCGGCTTGTCCGGCCCCTGGACCGTGACCTGCCCCTGGTCGGTGTTCGCCTCCTTACCGAACGAGGCGGTGACGGTCACCGACAACTTCTGCGACTGGCCGGCTCCGACCTGCGGCATGGTGAGATGAACGGTGAAAGTCTGGTTTTGTCCGGGCGCGATGTTGACCTGATGTTGCTGGCCACAATCGCTGCATTGCACACCGGAGGGGAGACCGAAGTCGACGGTGAGGCTGTTCTGGTCGTTGCCGCCGCCCAGGCCGCCGTTGTTGTTGGTCACCGTGTATTGCAGAGTGACCTTGCCTCCGGACAGGACGTTGTCGGGTGACACGCCGTTGACCTGTACATTTGGCGCGTTGGCCAGGGCAACTCCGGGCGCGACGGCGATACCGCCGACCACTAGGGCCAGGAGCCCTACGGCTTGTGCCGCCCGGGCTCTCAGGTGCGTCGTCACGTCCACCGCCTTCCGGTCGCACGGTTCCGGCCGTCTCGTTTGGTGCCGGAAAGATCCCGCGACTAAAACACCGTCGGCCACTATGCCTTGTCAAACGTCCATCGCGCGACCCAGGGGCGCGTACCAATCTCGGCAGAGCGGGTCGTATCGTCCCGACGTGTCCCCTGCGCACATTAAATCCGAGTCGGTCACCCGAGCGTTGGACGCGCTGGATCGCGGTGCGGAACCAGAGCGTACGGACCTGCGTGACGCTGTGCGAGCACTGCTGGCCGAGTTGTCCCGTCGTGCACCTGGCCGATCGGTGGAGGTGCGAATTCCGCCTTTCGGTGCGATTCAGTGCGTTGCGGGCCCGCGCCACACCCGCGGCACACCGCCCAATGTGGTCGAAACGGACCCGGTCACCTGGCTGCTCGTCGCCACGGAGCGTGTGACCTGGGCGAATGCGCTGAGTGACGGACGTCTCCGAGCCAGCGGCATCCGGACCGACCTCACCGAGTTCCTTCCACTAGATCGCGATCCCGGCGGCAACCGGGGGGAAGCCGGCGAGGGTGGCACGACGCCCGAGCACTGAGCCGCCTCCTGTCCGCTCGCGTACACTGGGCGGTCGGAGCAGACCAGCAAGTTCGAGCAGATCAGCATGAGGGAGCGACAGGTGCCCCGAGGCGACGGCCGGTTGACCGACGATCTCGACCCCCAGGAGCGCGGCCCCCAGGATGCCTGCGGCGTCTTCGGCGTCTGGGCTCCGGAGGAAGAGGTCGCGAAACTTACTTACTTCGGCCTCTTCGCATTGCAGCACCGCGGCCAGGAGGCCGCCGGCATCGCCGTCAGTGACGGCTCGGGCGTGGTGGTCTACAAGGATCTCGGGCTCGTCTCGCAGGTCTTCGACGAGCCGACGCTGGCCAGCCTGCGCGGCTACCTGGCGATCGGCCACACGCGTTACTCAACGACCGGCGGGTCGAACTGGGAAAACGCCCAGCCGACCATCCGCGCCACGACGGCCGGCACCACGATCGCGCTGGCCCACAACGGCAACCTGGTCAACACCGCCGAGCTGGCCCGTGAGGTCGCCGAGCGGGGCCTCGAGGCCGACAGCGCAACCTCGGACACCGCGCTGGTGACCACGCTGCTCGCCAGCCATCCCGACCTGTCGGTCGAGGCCGCGGCGCTCGAGGTGCTGCCGCGCCTGCGGGGCGCCTTCAGCTTTGTTTTCATGGACGAGAGCACGCTCTACGCGGCCCGCGACGCTCAGGGCGTACGCCCGCTGGTGCTCGGCCGCATGGAGCGCGGTTGGGTGATCGCCAGCGAGACGGCCGCGCTCGACATCGTCGGCGCCAGCTTCGTGCGCGAGGTCGAGCCCGGCGAGATGCTGGCGGTCGACGAGCACGGCCTCCGGTCGACCCGGTTCGCCGCGCCCGAGCCCAAGGGCTGTCTGTTCGAATACGTCTACCTCGCCCGTCCCGACACCACGATCGCCGGGCGCAACGTCTATTCGGCCCGGGTCGAGATCGGCCGCCGGCTGGCCAAGGAGCACCCGGTCGACGCCGACCTGGTCATCCCGGTTCCCGAGTCGGGCACCCCGGCCGCGATCGGTTACGCCGAGGCGTCGGGCATCCCCTACAGCGCCGGTCTGACCAAAAACGCTTATGTCGGCCGCACCTTCATCCAGCCCTCGCAGACGATTCGCCAGCTGGGCATCCGGCTCAAGCTCAACCCGCTGCGCGAGGTTGTGCGGGGCAAGCGCCTGGTGGTCGTCGACGACACCATCGTGCGCGGCAACACCCAGCGCGCGCTGGTTCGCATGCTGCGTGAGGCCGGAGCCCTCGAGGTGCACGTGCGCATCTCGGCGCCCCCGGTGCAGTGGCCCTGTTTCTATGGCATCGACTTCGCCACCCGGGCCGAGCTGATCGCGAACGGCCTGGAAATCGACGGCATCCGCCGCTCGATCGGGGCCGACAGTCTGGGCTATGTTTCCATGGACAGCCTGATCCAGGCGACGGAGCAGCCGAAATCGCGTCTCTGCATGGCCTGCTTCGACGGCGACTACCCGATCGAACTGCCGGCCGGCAACCTCATCGGCAAGCATCTGCTGGAGGGTGTCGGGAAACGCGCGGCATCGGCCACCGAGGCCGCGGTCGCCGAGCTTGAGACCGACTACGACGCTCGCGAATACAGCGAGGACGAGCGTCCCGCCGAGCCGCTGGTCGCCAGCCCGGGCGGCTTGAACGCCCTGCACCACCCGTGACTTTCGGCCGTAATACACCGCTAAGGGGAGAACCGTGACGCACGTGTCCGAGCGCAATGCCGGATCCAACGGCGCGGAAGGAGAACGGCTGCCCTGGACGGCCGGTTCCGGCCGCGGGGGCCGCAAGCGCACGGCGACGTACGCGGATGCCGGCGTCTCGATCGAGGCCGGTGACCGGGCGGTCGAGCTGCTCAAGTCCAAAGTGAAGAGGACGACCCGGCCCGAGGTGATGGGTGACCTGGGCGGCTTCTCCGGGCTGTTCCGGCTGAACACGGCGAAGTACAAGAGCCCGATCCTGGCCTCGTCGACCGACGGTGTCGGCACCAAGCTGGTGATCGCCCAGCAGCTCGACATCCACGACACGATCGGCATCGACCTGGTCGCCATGGTCGTCGACGATCTGGTCGCCTGCGGTGCCGAGCCGCTGTTCCTGCTCGACTACATCGCCTGCGGCGAGGTCGTACCGGACAAGGTCGCCGAGATCGGCGCCGGCATCGCCGACGGCTGCCGTTACGCGGGCTGCGCCCTGCTCGGCGGCGAGACCGCCGAGCACCCCGGTGTCCTGCGCCCCGACGAGTACGACGTTTCCGCGACCGGCGTCGGTGTGGTCGAGGAGACCGAGATCCTGGGCCGCGAGCGGGTCGAGGTGGGTGACGCGGTGATCGCGATGCGCTCGTCCGGCCTCCACTCGAACGGTTACTCGCTGGTCCGGCACGTGCTGCTGGGCGCCGGCCGCATGCGGCTCGACTCGGTGGTCGACGACTTCGGCACCCAGCGCACGCTGGGCGAAGAGCTGCTGACCCCGACCAAGATCTACGCCAAGGACTGCCTGGGCCTGATCGAGGAGACCGACGTCCGGGCGTTCTCGCACGTCACCGGCGGCGGCATCCCGGGCAACCTGGTCCGGGTCCTGCCCGAGCACCTCGACGCGGTGGTCGACCGGGCGACCTGGCGGCCGCAGCCGATCTTCGACCTGATCCAGGCCAAGGGCCGGATCGAAGATTCGGAAATGGAGGCCACGTTCAACATGGGCGTGGGCATGTTCGCGATCGTCTCCTCCGACGACGCCGACCGCGCGATGGCCTACCTGACCGGCCGCGGTGTCGAGGCGTGGCAGGTCGGCGAGGTCATCGACGGCACCGGCCAGGTCCAGATGATGGGGCAGTACACCCGGGGCTGACCGCTGGCTGATCATTGGGCAAACGTGAAATGATCCACGTGTGTCGATGTCCGGCACATGCGGATCTTTCGTCTACGGGTGGACCGTCGGGCCTAGCCTGACCCCAGGCGTGGAACGGGAACGCCGGACGGGGGTGCGGAGGATGGCCGACCGGTGGAGCGGGATGCGTGGCATCTCGACGACCCCGACGTACGTCGTGATGCAGCCGACCACTCTCTGCAACCTCGACTGCGCTTACTGTTATCTCCCGTTTCGGGGCGACGACCGCCGGATGCCGGTCGAGGTGGCCGCGGCCGTCGCCGAGGCGGTTCAGCCGTGGGCCCGCGGCGGCCGCTTCTCGATCGTCTGGCACGGTGGCGAGCCGCTCGCCGCCGGTCGTGATCACCTCGCCGCCCTGATCGAGCCGTTCGGGCCGGGGATCGAGCACCACGTCCAGACCAACGCCACGCTGATCGACGACGCCTGGTGCGAGTTCTTCACCGAGCACCGGGTGCGGGTCAGCGTGAGCGTCGACGGGCCGCGGGAGCGCAACGGTGATCGGGTCACGCGGGGCGGCAAGCCGGCGTACGACCGGATCCGGCGCGGCATCGAAGCGCTACACCGGCACGAGATCCCGTTCTCGGCGCTCTGCGTGGTCGGTGACCCGCGGCCGGGGCTGGCGACCGAGCTCTACTCCTACTTTCTCGACCTCGGCTGCGAGGTGCTCGGCGTCAACGTCGAGGAGTTGGAGGGGGTCAACCGGCGTACGAACCGGCATGAGGCGGCCGACGTGACCGCGTTCTGGGCCGAGCTGGTGTCGGCCTGGCGCAGCGATCCCCGCATTCATCTGCGCGAGGTCGAGTGGTCGCTCCGCTTCGCCGCGTCGGTGCTCGACGGCACGGCCGACGAGGTGCTGCCCCGGCGTCTTGACCCGATTCCGACCATCGCCCAGGACGGCTCGGTGGTGTTGCTCTCCCCCGAGCTGGCCGGCTTCAAAGATCCGCGGTACGGCGACTTCACCAGCGGAAACGTCCTGACCACCCGCTTGGGTGAGATCCTGGCGGGGGCGGCCGAGACGCCGTGGATCGCCGAGTTCCTGCGCGGGGTGGAAGCCTGCCGCTCGTCCTGCGCATATTTCGGCTTCTGCGGCGGGGCCCACGCGGCCAACCGGTATTTCGAGCACGGACGGTTCGATGTGACCGAAACCGACCACTGCCGCAACAGCAAGATTCGCCTACTGGAGGGAGTGCTGGACCATGCCCGAGATCATGAACCCGCAGCGATCCGATGAGCCGGGGAACGATCCGGTAACGGCGCGGGTGCACGAAACCCGGGCCGGGCTGGCCACGCTCCTCGAGGAGGCCGAGACGGCTCGTCGGCGGCGCGAGGAGAGCCCCGGTGACGAGGGCCTGGGTAAGGAGGGCAGCGCGGAGGACGGCTCGGCGGTGTGCGCCTGGAACCACTTCGAGAACATCCCCACGTTCTATAACTGGAACAACCGGCCGCGCTGAACGTGGCGCACTGCTCCGGTTAACCGGTCGCCCGGTTGAAGCCCACGCGAGGTACAGCCCGCGTGGGCTTCGATTCAACCGTGGAAATTGTGACTACCGGCACACGCGAGCACGCGGCTATGCCGCGTGCTCTGTGCGTTGCGGGTCAACGCCTTGTTGGCGACCAGGAATCCTGGTCGTCCTCAGCGTCATCCTCGTCATCGTCGACGAACTCTTCGTTGTCGTCGTCGAAGTGACGGTCGGGCGGGCTAGCACCCGCCAGCTCGCGCTGCAAGGCGGTGAGGTCGGTGTTAGGGGAGTGGTATTTCAGCTCCCGGGCCACCTTTGTCTGCTTGGCCTTAGCACGGCCGCGCCCCATGGCTCGACCCCCTCGCACAGAATTCGGGGCAGCCCGAAGGCGGGCCCCGATGACGTCAGGCATCTCTCGTGGGTCTTACGGTACATGGACGAGGCCGCCTTCGGCACCTCGGGTTGCGTGTGACACTGCCGCGCGTCGCGGTTTTCTCTGACGGCTGACTTTCGGCGCCGCACGGCAGGTCACCAAACGGTCTCAGCCGAGGTAGATCGCCCGCAGCCGCCCGACCTCGGCCATCCGGTGCTCGGCGAGCCGGTCGGCCGCGACGGCCGGCGAGACGCCCTCCTCGGCCGCCATGCTCAGGATGCGCCGGGTGGTGTCGAAGATGCCGGTCGCGCGCAGCTTGGCCCGCTCGAAGTTGAAGCCCTCGATCTCGTCGGCGACCTGGATCACGCCGCCGGCGTTGACCAGATAGTCGGGCGTGTAGAGGATGCCCCGCTCCTCCAGCGCCTTCTCGATGCCGGGATGGGCCAGCTGGTTGTTGGCGCCACCCGCCACCACCTTGGCCCGCAGCACCTGCACGGTGCCGTCGTCGAGGGCGCCACCCAGCGCGCACGGCGCGTACACGTCGATGTCGGAAGTGATCAGCGTGTGGGTGTCGTCGACCAGTTCGATCTCGGGGTGCGTGGTGCGGGCCCAGTCGCGGGCGGCCGGGTTGACGTCGGTCGCGACCACCCGGGCGCCGTCCTCGAGCAGGTGCCCGGCCAGATATTTGCCGACCTTGCCGAGCCCGGCGACGCCCACCGTGCGGCCGCGCAGGGTCGGGCTGCCCCAGGTGTGCTCGGCCGCGGCCCGCATGCCCTGGAAGACGCCCCAGGCAGTCAGGATCGAGGAGTCACCGGCCCCGCCGTGCTCGACGCTGCGGCCGGTCACGTAGCGGGTCTCGCGGGCCACCAGGTCCATGTCGGGTACGTACGTGCCGACGTCGCACGCCGTGTAGTAGCGACCGTGCAGCGACTCGACGAACCGCCCGTACGCCCGGAGGAGGGCCTCGGACTTCACCCGCTGCGGGTCGCCCCAGATCACCGCCTTGCCGCCGCCCAGGTCGAGGCCGGCGAGCGCGTTCTTGTAGGCCATGCCACGGGAGAGCTTGAGGACGTCGGCGAGAGCGGCCTCCTCGCTCTCGTACGGATAGAAGCGGGTGCCGCCGAGTGCCGGCCCGAGGGCCGTCGAGTAGATGCCGATGATCGCCTTCAGGCCGGTGAGCCGGTCCTGACAGAAGACGACCTGTTCGTGACCGCTGGCGTCGGTGCCGTCGGAATCGAACACGCCCATCGCTGTGCTCCTCTGAAATTGGTGAGGCCTTCGTGGGGCCGCCGCATCCGGCGGGGTCGGCCGGACATTTGTCACCCTAGTCGCGCGAAGGGTGACGCGATTACGCCCGCGCGGGAAGTTCCGAACCGCGGATTTCGTGAAAGGATCGCGCCGTGCCGTCACTGTTCGCGTCGTACCTACGGGTTTACGAGCCGCTGACCGCCTTCGACCGTGACCGCCAGGTCTTCTGGCGCAAGTACGCCCGTGAGGGTCGTGCCCTCGGACCGGTCGACGGCCCGGTCAAGCAGCGCACCGCCGTGCTCGAGGCGCTCGGGGCGGGCTGGACGCGACTGCCCGACCTGCCCGACGAGGCGTACGTGTTGCAGTGGGCCGAGACGCTGCTGGTCTGCCCGTGGAATTTGCGTCTGCGGGTCGCCGAGGCGGCGCTCAACGCGCGGGACGGCGTGCCCGCCGTGCTGGCCGACGCGTTCGTGCCGCCGGTGCTGGCGGGCCAGGCGAAGGCGATCGTCGAGGACTGGCGTTCCGGGGCCAAGGTGCTCGAGCACGGCGTTCCGCGGGTGCACGAGCAGATCGCCACCTGGGGTGTCCCGCTGCGCTGGTTCGTCTTCGTCGACCTGGAGGAGCGGGAGATCGACCTGGCCGACGGCCGGCGCACGCTGCGTTACCGCACGGAGATCTCGAAGGCCCGCCGGCGGGCGCACCGTGGTGTCTCGGTGCTGCGCAAGTCGCTCGGCGACGCGCCGATCACGGAGGCGGTCGAGGAGGGCACTCGCTGGCTGGAGGAGTTCCACCCCCGGTCCATCGTCGAACTTGACTATGGCGGCCTCGTCAACCTTCTCCCGGATGACGTCCTCGAAGAGGACGATTCACCCGGTTTGGTGGCCGCTGGGCTGTCCGCTTTGTCGCGTGGAGACGCCGAGGCGGCGTCTGAGGCATACGAAAAGCTGGTCGCTCGCTGGCGTTCCGTCCAGCTTCTTGAGCGGTGCAACTGAGCTGCGGAAATAGGGGACAGACGGGCAGGATTCGCGGCCCGGAGAGCGCTTTCTAGGCGAACACTCTTCGTAATCGGCGACCGTCGAAGCGTGATAATCGGCCTAAACGAGACACTATCTGGCGTAGAAAACACGCAAAAATCGGGCATGCTTCATCCGTCTATCTGGGGACGTTCGTCCGTTCGGCCCATGTCGGACATCGGGGACTAGCCGGACCATGAGAGACGCACCGGCCGGCGGGACCCCGGCCGATGTCTTTAGGTACCTGTGGAGGAGTGACCGATGGCATCGCGTACGCACGATCCTGAGCCGCTACTAACGCCGGCCGAGGTGGCGTCGATGTTCCGCGTCGACCCGAAGACCGTCACCCGGTGGGCGAAGGCCGGCAAGCTCAGCGCAATTCGCACGCTGGGTGGCCACCGCCGTTACCGGGAGTCGGAGGTTCGTGCCCTGCTGCAGGGACAGATTCCCACGCAGCGTCAGGGCGACTGAAAACGAACCACGGTCGGCACGAAACGATCGTTGCAAGGGGCGAGCGCCGGGGAAGGCGATCGCCCCTTGTCGTTTCCCAGACCTAAGATCCGAGACCCCAAGTATCGCCGGTCGTCAGTAGGACGTACTTCTCGGAACCGGGTTGCTCCGGCGAGGACATGAGCCGAGGGTAGTAGCCATGCAAGAGCCACCCATCGGCGACGTCTTCGGCGAGATGGTTCGGGACGCCTATGCGGTGCGCACCGGCATCGGCCCGCGACCCCTGGTCGGCGGTCGACTTCCGCGCCCGGTCATCGAGATCATCGAGCGCGACGACGGCCTGATCAACGGCGCGCCGGCCGATCATTATCTGGGCGAGCCCGACGAGTGGCCGGCCCACGACCACCGGGCCCTGCGGCTGTGCCGGGGCCAGGTTCTCGACATCGGCGTGGGCGCCGGCCGCACCGCCCTCGAGATCCAGCGCCGCGGGCAGGCGGTCACCGGGCTCGACACCTCGGCCGGCGCGATCGAGATCGCCCGCCGCCGCGGCCTGCGTGACACCGTGGTCGCGACGGTCGACGCGTTCGCCGCCCGCGCCGAGACCCGCTATGACACGTTTCTGCTGCTCGGCAACAATCTCGGGCTGATCGAGAGCCGTGAGCGCACGCCGGTCTTCCTCGACGCGCTGGCCCGGCTGGCCAACCCCGGTGCCCGGATCATCGCCCAGAGCACCGATCCCTACAACACCAAGGACCCGGTCCACGTCTCCTACCACCAGCGCAATCGGGAGCGCGACCGGCTGGGCGGCCAGCTGCGGCTGCGCCTGCGTTACCGCCTGGTCGCCACCGACTGGTTCGACTATCTCAACTGTTCGATCGCCGAGCTGGAGTCGCTGGTCGCCGACACCCGGTGGCGCCTCAAGGAGGTCGACGACGAGGACCACCCTTATTTCGTCGCGCTTCTGGAGCTGACGTGAGACATGCGGGCCAGTCGCCGCTAAAACGCACAAATCCGTAATTTCCCTGGTTGATCCACTCTCCAAAGTGGGCCTTTGGCGCATCCCGGCGTCCTCGCCGTTAGCGTGGGGACATGGCGAGGATTACCCGGCGTCAGCTGACGAATCTCCTCGGTGCACTGGGTGTTGTCGTCATGCTCGCCGGACTGGCGTTCGGCCTGCCCGCGCTCGACCGTTCGCTGCCCTCGCAACGGGCGGTGCCGTCCGATCAGCCCTATCCGATCGGGGCCGGCGTGACCGTGATCCCGCCGGCCGGCTCCACCGTCGACCTGACCGGCACCCGGCCCGGCACGCAGGAGGGCAAGGCCCTCTTCCGGCTCGGCCCGGTGCAATACGAGATCGATGTGCGCCCGTTCGAGGGCAACCTGACGTCGGCCGCCGAACGGTTCCGAAAACGGATCACCGGCACGCCGGGCTACCAGGTGACCGGCGCCCAGCTGGGCGTCACCACGGCCGATGGCCTGGCCGGGGTGCAGGGCAGCTACACCGCACCGGGCCGCGGCGGGCGCTACGCGGTCTACGTCACCGGCGGCCTGACCATCGAGATCACGGTCAGTGGCGCCGACCTCGACCTGGGCCGCAGCCTGCCCTCGATCGAGGACAGCGCGAAGACACTCCGGCGTGACGGAGAACCCGAGTGACGACCGAGGTGGTGCGGCCGACGAACGACGGCACCGAGGCGGCCACACTGATCCGGGTTCCCTCGTTCTGGATCGTGCTGGGCACCCTGGCGGCGGCGGCCGTGCGCGTGTCGCAGGTCGCGGGACGGTTCTTCACCGCGTACCCGATCGCGACCGCGACCTCGGTCGCCCTCTTCGCCCTTCTCGCCGTGCCCTTCTGGTTTTTCGTCACCGAACTGGACTTTCTCGAGCGGGAGCCGACCGGCCTGCTGGTGCTGGCGTTCGCCTGGGGTGGCCTGGTCGCCACCTCGGTCTCGATTCCGGGCAGTGCCGCGCTGGAAGACCTGGTCGCCAAGCTCTGGTCGCCGCACCTGGCGGCCGACTGGGGGGCCGCGCTGGCCGGGCCGACGGTCGAGGAGGTCGCGAAGACGCTCGGCGTGGTCGCGATCGTGCTGATCGCGCGGGCCCAGATCAACAGCGTGCTGGACGGCATCGTCTACGGCGCGATGGTCGGTCTCGGGTTCCAGATCGTCGAGGACGTCGTCTTCTCGCTCGCCGCGGTCTCGCTGGCCGGGCAGGGCGACCGGGTGCAGCCGGTGATCGCGACGTTCCTGGTGCGCGGCTTCCTCTCCGGGATCTGGAGCCACACCCTGTTCGGCGCGCTGGGCGGTGCCGGCCTCGGCTATCTGGTGGTGCATCGCGACCGCAGCCGCGCCCACCGGATCGGGGTGGCCCTGCTCGCGGTGTTCGGCGCCTGGGCCTCGCACGTGCTCTGGAACTCGCCGATCTTCAGCGACGGGCTCGGCAACGGCCTGCCCGGCCTGCTCGCGGTGCTACTGCTCAAGGGTCTGCCGCCGCTGGTGCTGGTGCTGCTGATCGTGCGCCGGGTGCATGACCGGGAGGCCGACTACTACGTCGGCCGGCTGGCCGCGCTCGGCGACGCCGAGCTGATCACCGACGACGAGCTTCCGGTGCTGGGCTCGGGGGCCCGCCGGGCCGCGGCCCGGCGACATGCGAGGGTGCGGGCCGGGCGTCCGGCCCAGGCTGCCGTACGCCGTCTGCAACGTGCCCAGGCACATCTGGCCGTCGAGTTGAGCCGGGAGTCGGCGTCGACCGACCATCCGTGCGACGAGATCCGCCGGCAGCGCGCGGTGCTCGTCGACCTGGGGCATCCCGAGGCCGTGACCGGGCCGCGGTCGTGGCGGCACACCGCGTCCACCGCGATCACCACCGCAGTGGCGATCGCGGTGCTCTTCGTCGCGCTCTCCGCCCTGGGCGGAGGCTAGGGCGTCAGACTGCCGGCGTGCTGCCACCGTCGCCGTCGACCACGGTGTCGGGGTTGCCGTCCTGGTCGAGGTCGACCATCGTGACGTCGACCTTGCCGTCGCCGTCGGTGTCGAACTGGTAGAGGTCGGGCTTGCCGTCGCCGTCGGTGTCAACTACCCAGACGTCCGTCTGGCCGTCGCCGTTGGCGTCGCTGGTCATCAGTTCGACGCGGTCGTCGCCACGGGTCTCGACGGTGTCCTGCGGCTCGGTCATGAGGGGTCCTTTTCCTTGGGAACCGAATTCGGCCCCACAGTAGGGCCGAACTCACAACCTCTCCACCTTTCCCCGCCGGTAACCTTCTTCGTCATGGATACGGCAGCCGACGACCTCACCGATCTCCCCACGGGCGCGATGGGCGAGCTCGGGGCCCGCATGGGCATCCAGATCCTGGAGGCCTCACCCGAGCGGGTGGTCGGCACGATGCCGGTCGAGGGAAATACGCAGCCGTTCGGGCTGCTGCACGGCGGCGCCTCGTGCGTGCTCGCCGAGACGCTGGGCTCGGCCGGCGCGGTGATGCACGGCCACACCGTCGACCGGCCGTTCGGCGTCGGGGTCGACATCAACGCCACCCACCACAAGAGCGCCCGGTCGGGCCTGGTCACGGGCGTGGCCACTCCGGTCCACCGCGGCCGCACGATGGCGACCTACGAGGTGGTCATCACCGACGAGCTGGGCGAGCGGGTCTGCACCGCGCGGATCACCTGTCTGCTGCGTGGAGCGTGAATTCCGGCATTGATTGCCGCGCCGACGGGCGAACCTTGACCGATCCACGTACCTTTTCACACGTGACGGAGGTTCCCCAGCACGCTTTCGACGACGCAGCGCTCGTCCTTCAGAGTGCGCTCACCGACGACAGCGACGCTGTGATCGATACCTTCGACGCGGTGGTCGACCGCAACGGCGTCGTGGGCGCCTACGACGTGGCCTGGTGCCTGGCCGCCACGATGGTCGGCCGCATCCCGCGCGGAGGCGCCTGGACGCTCGACTTCCCCGGCATCGACGACGCGCGATATGACAAGCGCTGGGTGGCCCGGTTCGTCAGCGCCTATGTCAACGGCGACGTCTCGACCGGTGAGGCGCTCTTCGCCGCGGCGGCCGCCGACGGGCAGCTTCCCGACTGCCTGCTCGCGCTGGCCGGCTCGACCGTTGCGACGCTGCGGCACCGGGCGGCATGAGCGACGACTCCCTCCTCGAGCGCGTACGCAAGCTGCTCGCCATGGCCGAAGATCCGGCCTGCACGGAGTCCGAGGCGGAGGCGTTCACGGCCAAGGCCACCGAGCTGATCGCGAAGTACGGCGTCGACCAGGCCCTGCTCGCCGTCGCTGATCCGGCCGTCGACCCGATCGGCGACCGCATGGTGACCGTCGTCCCGCCGTACGCCCGGGACAAGGCCGTGTTGCTCGCGGCGGTCGCTGCCCCGCTTCGCTGTCGTGTCGTCCACCTCGCGCGTCCGGGCCTGGCCCGGAGTCATCTCTTCGGGCACGCGGCCGACCTGGAGCGGGTCGAGTTGCTCTTCACCTCGCTGCTCGTGCAGGCGGCGCACGGCCTGGCCTCGCGCGACGTGCCGTGGGGTGAGCACCCGGCGGCCTTCCGCCGGTCGTGGCTGGCCGGCTTCACCGAGGCGATCCAGATTCGCCTGTGGGAGGCCGAGCGGTCGGCCTCCGCCGCGGTGCCCGGCTCCGAGCTCGTGCTGGTCGACCGTACGGCGATGGTCGAGCGGCGGCGCGACGAGACCTATCCGAAGCTCGGCCGGCTCGGGCCACGTCGCCTCAGCGGCGGCGGCCGGCTGCACGGCTATCGGGCCGGCCAGGTCGCTGACCTGGGCGGACGCTCGGTCAGCGGTTCTTGAGATAGTTCGCCTTGGCATATTGCGCGGCCGCGGCCTGGTTGTACATCGCCGCCTGCGACATGTACCACCCGTTGTCGGCCAGTGACTTCTTCGCCTGCGTCATGCCCGACCAGCGGATGTCGGCGTCCACCTCGGAGAGTCCGCGGCCCTTGAACTGCCGCCGCATCGCCATCTTGCCCGAGCGGAACGCCTCGGCCGCTTCCTCCGCCTGTTTCATGCAGGCGAAGCCTTTCTCGCTCAGCGCCTCCGCGAGCGACCAGGCCGCCTGCTCGGCGGCGTTGGTGAATGTCAGCACGGCTGTTCCTCCTCATCGGCCAGGATCACACTCTGACCGCGGTTAATCCGGTTGTCCACCGGCGCCCGGCCGGATAAAACCCCGGGCATGGACATCACCCGGATCCCCGCGGCCTCCGACGATCGGGCCGCTGCCTTCGCCGTGCTCACCGGTCTGGGGTCGCTCGATCTCACGCTGCCCGCCGATGCTTCGACCGTGCCGGTGCTGCCGGCCGGCGAGCACTGGGTGACCTCGGGTGACGCCGATGTGGCCAACGGTGTCGTGGTCTACGTGCACGGTGGCGGCTTCAGTCATCGCAACCCGCCGCTGATGAACCTGATCGCCGACCGTCTCTCCCGCGACACCCGGCGCCCGGTGCTGGTCGTGCACTACCCGCTGGCCCCGGCCGAGCCGTTTCCGGCGCCGCTCGACGCCGTGCTCGCGACCTATCGCGAACTGCTCGTGCACATCGCGGCCGACCGGGTGGTCTTCTACTGCGAGTCCTCCGGCGGCGCGCTGACTCTCTCGGCGATGCTCGGGCTCGCCTCGGCCGAGGTGCCGGCCGGTGTGGTCTCCGTGTCGGCGGTGACCGACCTCAGCCTGGCCAGCCCGTCGATCGACGGCAACGCGCCGACCGACGCCGGCGTCAACCGCGAGACGCTCGCCTTCCTGGTCGGGCAATACCTGGCCGGTGCGCCGGCCGACCGGGCGCCGCAGTCGCCGATTCTCGGCGATCTGTCCACACTGCCCCCGCTGCTGATGATCGCCGGCGGGGCGGAGGCCCTGCTCGACGACACCCTGCGTTTCGCCGAGGCGGCCACCGCGGCCGGCGTGAAGACCCAGGTGGACGTCTACGACGAGATGCCGCACGCCTTCACGCTGGTCGCCCTCGACGACGACAACCCGACCGGCCGGATCCTTCGAGATCGGCTTACTAGGTGGATCGACGCCGGTTGACTTTCGCTTTACGGTGTGGCCATGTCGCGTCGCGTCGCGTTAGCGCTGGGCCTTCTTCTGCTGGTCGCGGGCTGTTCGTCACCGGCCCCGGCGCCACCGCAACCCACCGGGTCGTCGTCGCCGGCGCCGCAGATGGGCGACCCGACCCCGCCGGCCACGGCCGACTGCCCGGCCAGCGCGCGCATCCCGTCGCAAAACAGCACTATGCCCGAGATGCAGGGAGTGGGCCGCGGCGCGACATTGTTCGGGCTCTTCTTCAGCGGGCAGGCCACGGCCGGCGAGCAGATCAAGGTGGTCTGGCGGATGACCGGCGACGGCGCTCTGTCCATGGTGGCGACCGGGCCGGGCGGCCGGACACTTCGCCCGGTGTGGGGGCCCGAGCCGCACTCGGGAAGCAGCTACCACCGGCCGGGCGACGAGTGGGGCACCGGCTGGACGTTCCCGGCCGCGGGCTGCTGGACCATCCAGGCGACGCGCAAGACCGGTTCGGCCAAGATCGGACTTCGGGTGGCCGGTTAGAAGAACGCCCGGCCGCCCGCTCGCCTCGCCGAAAGTCACCGCCCGCGCACTGACGACCGGAAGTTTGTCCCCGGACAGCCCTCGACGCCGATGGCCATCTGTCGCATGGTGTACCGGTGACCACGCCCGAGCCTGCCGAGCCTCCCGAGGAGGACATGCCGTGGCTCCAGCCGACCACCGAGCTGCCCGCCCAGCCGGCCGGTCGCCGGCGCCTCGTCGTGCTGCTCCTGCCGGTGGTCGGGCTGCTGGTGCTCTGCTGCGGCGGAGCCGCGCTGACCACGTCGTTCTTCCGCGGTGACACCCCCAAGACCGGCTCGCCGACGCTGATCATCCCGTCGTCGGCGGCGCCCCAGCCGCCCGCGCCGACGGCCACGCCGTCGCCGACGCCCAGTTCGCCGCCGACCAGCAAGGCGCCGACCACGCACCCGACGACCCACAAGCCGAAGCCGACCACGGCCAAGCCGACCAGGACCAAACCCAAGCCGTCGACGTCGGCGACGCCGGGCGGGATCCAGCAAAACGTACGGCTGGGGCAGTTCTGCTCACCCCGCGGCGCGATCGGCATCACGCGGCGTGGCCAGGTGCTCCGCTGCGGCCCCAGCGTCGACGACCCCCGCAACCGCTGGCGCCCCATGGTCTGACGCAGACTGGCTGGATGAACGCTGGCGAACGGGGCGCGCGAGTTCGGGAAGTACGCCGCCGGCTCGCGCAGGACGGCCCGCCGTGGACGCGAGACCACGAGCGGGACTTCGAGACGGTCACCTTGCCGGAGCGGGACTGTGATCTGCTCCGGGATCTGCTGATCTCCGAGCGGGTCGCAACGGTGGTCGAGGTCGGGCTCGCCTACGCCAGTTCGGCCCTGGCCATCGGCGAGGCCCTGATCACCATCGACCCACCGAACCCGCGGCACGTCATCATCGATCCCTTCCAGGACCGGGCGTACTCCAACGTCGGCTGGGAGCTGATGCGCGACGCCGGGCTGGACTCGATCGCCACGCTGATCCGCTCGTGGTCGTCCATCGCGCTTCCCGACCTTGTCACCGAAGGTTTCGTCGCCGATGCGGCTTTCGTGGACGGAAGTCACCGGTTTCACGAGGTCTTCGTGGATCTCTACTTCCTGCGCAAGATCGTCCGGCCGGGCGGGCTGATCCTGCTGGACGACGACTGGACGCCGTCGGTTCGCACCGCATTGCGGTACTACGAGAAGAACCTGGGCTGGACGGCGATTCCCGAGGCCTTCGTCGGCGGAACCCCGCGCAACATCGGCGACGACCCGGCAGCCGAGACGGTCGCTCGCTGCCGGGCCGTCCGCCTTCCGGACTCTCTCGTCGAGCCGCCCTTCGAAGAGTTCCACCAGTTCTGACCCCGAGCCTCCTAGGGCTCGAGATCGACCGCGGCCCGGAACGACCCGTCCATGTAAAACGGGACCGAGGCGTGCTCGTGGACGATCAGCCACTGCCCGTCGACCCGGCTCAGGCCCACCGTCATCCGGTACCACAGGGTGAACGGCGAGTCGCCGCCCTTCGGGGTCGCCGTCATGCTGTCGATGCTGGTCGCGAAGGCGACGTCGCCCGAGGTCGTGATCTCCAACTGCGTCACGGTTCGCTTCGGCGGTGCCTCGAAGGTCGCCAGCCACGCGTTGAGCGGCCCCGGGTCGCGGCCGTCCATCAGGGCGCCCAGCGGCGGTGCCAGGCTGAACTGGACGACCTTGGGGGCGTAGCAGGCCTGCATGCCCGCCACATCTCCGGCTGCCAGCCGCTCGTAGCGGCTCTCGATGACATCTTGAATGTCCTGCACGTGACCCTCCTAAGGAAGAAACTTTCAGCCGGGACGTCGAAGTCGCGGCCGCCGTTTCGACATGTCGGTGAGCAGCGAGAAAAACAGCGGAGGAGCGGACACCCATGAAATACCTCATTCTCATCCAGTCGAACCCGCGGTCCCTCGAGGTCTGGGAGCGCATGACCGACCAGCAGCGGATGGACTTCGGCCGCGACCACTTGAAGCTGGACGCCGAGATGGAGGAGGCCGGCGTGCTGGTCGCCTCGGAGGGCCTGGCCGACCCGTCGCTGTCCAAGTGGGTCTCGGTGCGCGACGGCGAGACGATCGCCTCCGACGGGCCGTATGCCGAGGTCAAGGAGCATCTGGCCGGGTTTTATCTGGTCGACTGCCCGACCCTGGAGGACGCGATCGGGTGGGCGGCCAAGGTGCCCGACGCCGCGAACACCGAGGTGGAGGTGCGGCCGGTCCTCGACATGAGCGGGTGGGAGTTCTGACCGGGCTGGAGGATCTGCTGCGTACGGCGGCGCCGCAGGTCCTCGCGGCTGTGACCCGCCGCTATGGCGATTTCGACGCGTGCGAGGACGCGGTTCAGGAGGCGCTGCTCGCCGCGACCCAGCAGTGGCCGGTCGACGGCGTTCCCGACAATCCGCGCAGTTGGCTGATTACGGTGGCCTCGCGACGACGCATCGAGCTGCTTCGCAGCGATGCGGCCCGGCGCAAACGCGAGCTGCTGCCGCCGGATCCGCTTCCCGACGTACGCGGCGACGACGAGCTGACCCTGCTCGTCCTGTGCTGCCATCCGGCGCTCACCCCGGTGTCGCAGGTGGCCCTCACGTTGCGCGCGGTCGGCGGCCTGACCACGGCCGAGATCGCGCGGGCGCTGCTGGTGCCCGAACCGACGGTCGGCCAGCGCATCAGCCGGGCCAAACAACGGATACGGGACAGCGGCGCCCGCTTCGCCCTGCCGAACCCCGATGAGCTTGTGGCGCGGCTCACCGGCGTACGTCAGGTGTTGTATTTGATCTTCAATGAAGGTCACACCGCGAGCTCGGGCAGCCGCCTGCACCGCGTCGAGCTGACGCGCGAGGCCATCCGCCTGACCCGGCAGCTGCACGCCACCCGCCCCGACGACGGCGAGACCGCCGGCCTGCTGGCCCTGATGCTGCTCACCGACGCGCGGCGCCCGGCCCGCACCCGGCCCGACGGTGGCCTGGTGCCCCTCGCCGAACAGGACCGCACCCTCTGGGACAAAACGGCCATCGTCGAGGGCATCGAGATCATCACGCGGGCGCTGAGCAGCACTCGCCTCGGCCCGTTCCAACTGCAGGCCGCGATCGCGGCGGTCCACGCCGAGGCGACGCGGCCCGAGCTCACCGACTGGCCGCAGATCAAGGAGCTGTACGCGCTGCTCGACGCGCTCGCCCCCAACCCGATGGTCACCTTGAACCGCATCGTCGCGATCGCGATGGTCGACGGCCCGAAGGTGGCCCTGGACGCCCTGGCCAAAGCCGAGCCCGCGCTGGCCGAGCACCACCGGGTCGCCGCGGTGCGCGCCCACCTGCTGGAGATGGCCGGCGACCCGGTGGCGGCACGCGAGCACTACCAGGCGGCCGCGAAACGCACCCTGAGCCGGCCCGAACAGCGCTACCTGGAATCCCGTGCCGCCCGCCTGACCGAGCCCGACGGCCGCTGACCCCGACCGCGGTGTCAAGGCGGCTCAGCCGACCTTCGATCGTGTCAGCCCCGAGTCCACCGGGCGTCACACTCCACAGTGCCCTTGCTCATGGCCGTGTCGAAGGCGATCTTCCCCGAGCGTTCCTGGCCGGCGTGCAGCGAGCGGCGGTGCCGGATAGGGCTGCGCCGGCGGTTCCGGAAAATATCGTGAAGGCTGCGGAGGCCGATAGCTCACGCGAGGACTCCGAGCGGACCGGGTCGGTCCTCTGCGTGGTCACGGCGATGCGCCTGGTCGTATCAGGAGCGGACGACAACCTGCGAGGTGTGGTGTGGCGAGTGTTCGGGTTGAGGTGGGGGTGGGGCGTCCCGCCGCCGAGGTGTGGGAGGCGGTCGCTGACGTCGGGGCCGTGCACCGGCGGCTGTTGCCGGGGCGGGTCAAGGATGCGCGGATCGACGGTGACGTGCGGTCGAGGCTCGGGTCGAGCGGGGGATCGTGGAGATCAAGGACGTGCTGGAGAGGGTCCGCCGACCCGAAACGTATTGACGGACGCAACCGGGCCGACGGACCCCACCGGACCCGCCCGGGCGTACCGGGCGGGGATCAGGGCCGCAGCCACACCGCCTCGTCCCGGTGTGACTCCCGCGGGCCCGGGTAATCGAGTTTGTGCGGCAGCTTCCACGGCATGTGGACGCCGCCGCCCTCGATGGCCTTGAGCTCGGGTATGTAGCGCCGAACGTACACGCCGTCGGGGTCGAAGCGCTGCGCCTGCCGGATCGGATTGAAGCGACGGTAGGGGCGGGTGTCGTTGCCGGTGCCGGCGACCCACTGCCAATTGCCCGAATTGTTGGGCACGTCCCCGTCGATCAGCCAGCGGAAGAACCACTGCAGGCCGGGCCGCCAGTCGATGCCGAGGTGTTTGGTCAGGAAGGCGGCGGTGATCAGCCGGGCCCGGTTGTGCATCCAGCCTTCGGCGCGCAGCTGGCGCATTCCGGCGTCGACGATCGGCACCCCGGTCAGCCCGTCCTGCCAATGCCGGAGCGCGTCGGCGTCGTCCCGCCACGTCAGGTCGCCGGATGAGCGGTAGGCGCGGGTCGACAGGTGCGGGAAGTCGAGCGCCACCTGGTAGTAGAAATCCCGCCAGCAGAGCTGACGGACGAAGGCTTCGTGCGACTCGGCCTGGTTGGCGACGGAAAGCGGGGAGAGACAGCCCCAGCGGAGGTACGGGCTGAGCCGGCTGGTTGCGTCGGCGGCCATGTCGTCGTGCGCATCGGCGTACCCGTCAAGGTGCTGTTTGCAGGCGCTCAGCCGGCGCCGGCCCTCGGTTTCGCCGCCACCGGCGGCATCGGGGGATTCACCAGCGGGAATCGCCGGCAGGTGCCCGACCGAGAGGCCGTCCGGCAGGGTGATCTGGCGTGGGGTGGCCACCTCGTCGCGCCATTTCGCGGCCAGCCAGGCGCGGTGATAGGGCGAGAAGACGCGGTAGGCCGAGCCGCCTCCGCCCGGTGTCACGGCGCCCGGGTCGACGATCGTGAGGCCGGGAAAGAGTTTCAGGGCGATCCGATGCTCCTCGCAGGCCGAGCGAAGCCGCTGTTCACGCCGCCGGGCGTAGAGGCTGACGTCGGCGGACAAGCCGATGCCCTCGGCGTCGACGGAACGGGCCAGCTTGATCGTCTCGGCGACCGGGTCGCCGGTGCGGATGACCAGGTCGCCGCCGCGGTCGCGGAGCGCCGAGCGCAGGTCGGCCAGGCTCTGGTGGAGGAAGCGCGAGCGGTTGGGCGAAATGTCGGCCAGGGCGGGGTCGAGGACGTAGAGCGGGACCACGTGCGAGGCGTTGGCGCAGGCCGCGGCCAGCGCCGGATGGTCGTGCACGCGCAGGTCACGGGTGAACAGGACGACGGCCGTCCTCATCAGGCGGCCACCGGGGTGCCGGGCCGGGTGAGCAGGCTGCGCACCGCGACCGCGGCGCGGCGCCGATTCGGTACGGTCGCCCGCCGGGCGAAGACGTCGAAACCGGCCGCTTCGACCTCGTCGAGTATGCCGCCGTACAGCGCGTACGCGGTGCGCATGCAGGCCTGGGACGCCGGTTCGAGCATCGTGATGCCGGGAGCGGCGGCGGCATAGTGTTCCCGGGCGCGGCCCACCTCGTACGCGATCAGGTTTTTGATCTTTGGGCTTCCGACGGCGAAGTCCGAGGGCGTCACCCCGAAGTCCGCCAGATCGGACAGTGGCAGATAGATCCGGCCGCGCTCGAAGTCCTCCGCCACGTCGCGGATGAAGTTGGTGAGCTGGAAGGCGAACCCGAGTTGGCGGGCCGGCTCGCGGGCCGGCGCGGGATCGGAGGAGCCGAGGATCGGCAGCATCATCGTGCCGATCACGGCCGCCGACCCTTCCATGTATTCGAGCAGCTCGTCGTAGGTCGCGTAGCGGGTGACCGTGAGATCCATCGCCATGCTGCGCAGGAACTTGTCGAAGTCGTCAAGATCGAGGTTGAAGACCGCGATCGTGTGCAGCACGGCCGGCAGCAGCGGGTCGTCGATCGGCTCGCCGCGCAGGCCGGCCATGAAGTAGGACGACCACTCGGCGAGCCGGGCGGCGCGTTCCTTGGGCGGGAAGTTGTCGACGATCTCGTCGGCGTAGCGGGTGAAGCCGTAGAGCGCGTGCACGTGCCGTCGTTTCCAGGCCGGCAGCAGGCGGGTGGCCAGGTAATAGGTGCGGCCGTGCCGGCGGTGCAGCGCGCGGCAGTGCTCGTACGACGTGTTCAGTTCCACAGCTGCCCCTCAAAGAAAAATCGACGCACGAATCGACGCAACTTCAGTTCCAGGGTACGGTATTGCTCGTGGTCAACGACACCCTCGAGGGAACCCGGATACCCCGCCAAGCCGGGACCGCCACCACCGGTCCCCTCATCGACGCGGTCGAAGGAACCCTGGCCGACTTCCTGACCGACCAGATCGTCGCCCTCGAGGCGGTCGACCCGGCGCTCGGCGGCTTCGCCCGCACCACCCGTGACCTGGTGCTCGCGGGTGGCAAGCGGCTGCGGCCGACCTTCGCGTACTGGGGCTGGCGCTCGGTGTGCCACCCCGGCGCACCCGTCGAAGATGTGCTGCCGGCGCTCGCCGCCCTCGAGATGCTGCACACGTTCGCCCTGGTCCACGACGACGTCATGGACGACTCGGACACCCGGCGGGGCCGGCCGACCGCGCACCGCCTCTTCGCCGGCGAGCACGCCCGGGCCGGGCGACGCGGCGACGCTGACCGGTTCGGCAACACAGCGGCGATTCTCGTCGGCGACCTCTGCCTGATCTGGGCCGACCAGCTGATCGCCCGCACGCCGCTGGCCAGCGCCACCCTGCTCGAGGTCCGCGCCGGCTACGACCGCATGCGGGTCGAGGCGGTCGCCGGGCAATACCTCGACGTGCTCGGCGAGACCACACCCGAGACGTGGTCGGTCGAGCGCGCGCTGCTGGTCGCCCGCTACAAGACGGCCAGCTACACCGTGCAGCGGCCGCTGCGGTTCGGGCTCGCCCTGGCCGGTCTCACCCTGCCCGCGGTCGGCGACGCGTTCGACCGGTACGGGCGGGCGGTCGGCGAAGCGTTCCAGCTGCGCGACGACCTGTTGGGTTTGTTCGGCGATCCGGCGGTCACCGGCAAACCGGCCGGCGACGACCTGCGGACAGGCAAGCCCACCACGCTGCTCATGCTCGCCCACGAACTCGCCACTCCAGCCCAACGGGCGGAGATGGCGCTCGACCCCGCCGGAGCCGTCAACCCCGCCGACG
>NZ_JBFBAD010000002.1:204508-211638 GCF_040682075.1 Actinoplanes sp. NPDC051411
CGCGCCACCCCCCCCCCCCCCCCCCCGGTTCGGGCCCCCCCTCCACCCCCCCCACCCCGGCCGGGGGGGGTATCCGGCCCGCCCCCCGCCCGCTGAAAACCCCCCCCCGCCCGGGCCGCGGGGGTCCCCGCTCGCCTCCCTGATCGCGGCGACCGGCGCCCCCTCGGTCATCGAAGAAATGATCAGCGAGCGGGTCGACGAGGGCGTCAAGGCCCTGGCCGCCGCGCCGATCCAGCCCGCCGCGCTCGACGCGCTGACCGCGCTGGCCGTCCGCGCCACGAATCGCCCGGCATGATGGCGAGCATGCGAACCGTTGCCGGACCCACGACCCGGGTGGTGATCGTCGGCGCCGGGCTGGCCGGCCTCGCCTGTGCCCTGCATCTGGCCGCGGCCGGCCGCCAGGTCACGGTGCTCGAGCGCGAATCGGTCCCGGGCGGCCGGGCGGGCCGCCTCGGCCTCCAGGGGTACGAGTTCGACACCGGCCCGACCGTGCTCACGATGCCGTCGCTGATCGAGGAACCACTGGCCGCGGTGGGCGAGAAACTGTCCGACTGGCTCCAGCTGACACCACTCGACCCCGCCTATCGCGCCCATTACCCGGACGGCTCCACACTGGACATCCGTACCGACACGGTGCGCATGGCGGCCGAGATCTCCCGGGTCTGCGGCCCCCGCGAGGCCGACGGATATCTGCGGTTCGTCGATTTCGCCCGCTCGCTGTGGCTTTTGGAACGCAACCATTTCATCGACCGCAACCTCGACAGCCCGGTCGACCTGCTCAACCTCAACCTGCTCAAACTGCTCGGCATGGGCGGCTTCCGCCGCCTTCAGCCGAAGATCAACTCATTCTTCCGCGATCCGCGCACCCAGCGCATTTTCTCCTTCCAGGCGATGTACGCCGGGCTGGCCCCGCAGGACGCGCTCGCCATCTACGCCGTCATCGCCTATCTCGACTCGGTGGCCGGCGTCTATTTCCCGGCCGGCGGAATGCAGGCGGTGCCCCGGGCCCTGGCCGGCGCGGCCGAGAAACACGGCGTCACGATCCAATACGACAGGACCGTCACCCGCGTCGAAACCTCGGCCGGGCGAGCGGTCGCGGTGCAGACCGCCGACGGAACCCGCATCCCGGCCGATGTCGTCGTGCTCAATCCGGATCTGCCCGTCGCGTACCGCGACCTTCTGCCGCCCCGGCGTTCGCCGCGCCGGCTGCGTTACTCACCCTCGTGCGTGGTGCTCCATGTCGGCTCCCGGCAGGCGTACGCGAAAATCGCGCACCACAACATTCACTTCGGTTCCTCGTGGCGCGGGACCTTCGACGAAGTGATCCGCCGTGGACTGCTGATGAGCGACCCGTCGCTGCTGGTCACCAACCCCAGCCGCACCGACTCGTCGGTCGCGCCGGCCGGCCGGCACAGCTATTACGTGCTGGCGCCGGTGCCCAACCTCGACGCCGGGCCGATGGATTGGCAGTCCCTTTCCCCGCGCTACGCCTCGTCCCTGATCCGCACCCTGGAAGACCGCGGCTACGTCGGTTTCGGCGACGGCATCGAGGTTTCCCGCGTCATCACGCCGGCCGACTGGGCCGCTCAAGGAATGGCCGCCGGCACCCCGTTCGCGGCCGCGCATACTTTTCGCCAGACCGGCCCGTTCCGCCCGGGCAACCTTCACCCCACCTTGGAGAACGTGGTGTTCACCGGATCGGGCACCCAGCCCGGCGTCGGCGTGCCGATGGTCCTCATATCGGGCAAACTCGCGGCCGCTCGGATCACGTCATGACCCCCCGCGAATCCCACCTCGTCGAACTGGTCGACTCCTCCGGAACCGCGATCGGCTCGACGACGGTGTCCGAAGCGCATACCGCACCGGGCCAGCTGCACCGGGCATTTTCCGTCTTCGTGCGCGACCCGGCCGGGCACGTACTGCTGCAGCAGCGGGCGGCCGAGAAAACGCGATTCCCGTTGCGGTGGGCCAATACGGCGTGCGGGCATCCGGCGCCGGGCGAGGACCTCGCGGCCGCGGCCGCCCGGCGCGTGGCCGAAGAGGTGGGGATCGAGGGCGTAGTGCTTACTTCGGTGGGCGTCTATGCCTATTACGCGGAGGATCCGTCGACCGGTCGCGTCGAATACGAGTACGACCACGTTCTGGTCGGAGATCTGCCCGCCGGGGCGGTGCCGCGGCCCGACCCGGCCGAGGTGGCAGACCTTCGGTGGGTCACGGTCGGCGACCTGCTCGCCGACCTCGGGACTGATGCACGGGCGTACGCGCCCTGGCTGGCCGGTGTCACCGGCCAGCTGGCGTCTTCCTCCGGGTCTTCTTCCGGGTCTCCTTCCGCGTCGGCGTTTCCGGAGCGGTCGGGTGACGGATGACGGGCTGACCGCTGGGGCGGTCGCCCGGAGGCTCGGTGTCGCGGTCACCACGCTGCGAACGTGGCACCAGAGGTACGGACTCGGGCCGAGCGAGCACGTGCCCGGGCATCATCGGCGATATACCGCGGAGGATCTTGACCGGTTGCAGGTGATGCGGCGGTTGACCGTGCAAGGGGTTGCTCCGGCCGAAGCGGCGGCGTGGGCTCGTCGTGCCCCGCTGCCCGCGGTTTCGCCGGCCGCTGTTCCGGCTCTTTCGGCCGGCCCCGCTGCTGACCCTGCTGCGGCTGCTTCAGCGGTCTCGCCGGGCTCCCGGCAGGGCGGCGGGCAGGTCATCGCCCTCGGCCCGCAAGCGGCCCCGGCCGCGCGAGGCGTCGCCCGGGCGGCCATGCACCTCGACGCGGCCGCCATGCGCGACATCCTCGACATGGTCCTCGCCGAACACGGCGTCATCGGCGCCTGGAACCAGGTCATGATGCCCGTCCTCATCGGCATCGGCGACCGCTACCAGGCCACCCGCCGCTTCGTCGAAGTCGAACACCTCATCTCCCGCTGCATCACCGAGGCGCTGGGCGCCGTCCGGCGTCCACACAGCAGCCTGGTCCCGGCCGTGCTCCTGGCCGCGGCCGACGAAGAACAACACACCCTGCCCCTGGAAGCGCTCGCCGCCGCCCTCGCCGAAGCGGGCATCCCCACCCGCCTCCTCGGCGCCCGCGTCCCCACCCCGGCCCTGCTCGACGCCATCGACCGCACCGGCCCCGAGGTGGTCGTCCTCTGGTCCCAGAGCCCGGCCACCGGCGACCCGAACCAACTCACCCGCGCCGCCGCCAGCCCCCGGCCCCCACTGCTGACCGGCGCCGCCGGCCCCGGCTGGCCCACCGAACTCCCCACCGGAGTGGCCCGGCTCACCACCCTCCCCGAAGCCGTAGACGTCATCACCTCCGCCGTTTCCGCAGGCCACAGCCCCGCAGACAAAAAGGGGATACCGATTTGAAGGGCAGGCGGTCGATCACGTATGCTTTCCAAGCCTCAAGCGGGGGCCCGGTTGGGGTCAGCGCCGAACAGCATTGCCAACGTGCAATACTGACGGAGTTGCCCTCATCGTCTAGTGGCCCAGGACGCCGCCCTTTCAAGGCGGTAGCACGGGTTCGAATCCCGTTGGGGGTACTGGTAGGTTGAAGTAGACCTGCTGGAGAGCAAGGCAGTTGGTTAGCAAGGTCCTGTGGAGCAGTTGGAGTGCTCGCCGCCCTGTCAAGGCGGAGGTCGCGGGTTCAAGTCCCGTCAGGACCGCACGAAATTACCTGGCCAGGTAGCTCAGTTGGTACGAGCGTCCGACTGAAAATCGGAAGGTCGGCGGTTCGACCCCGCCCCTGGCCACGAGAGCATAGGATCCCTGACCAGCGCGGACGCAGGTCAGGGATCTTGCTTATCTGAGCCTGGCAGCCATCCGATCGCGCGAATTGCTCACGGATTGCTCACGGTGGTTTTCCGAGCGGGTCGATGGTGCGTCAGAAGCTTGGCCGCTTGCTCGACCTGCCGGCCCGCTTCGGGACGGACATCGAAGCCGCGCGAGCGGCCGGCGTTCGTGTTATCGGCTACGCCAATCGATCATGGAAGGTTAACGCCTTCTCCGCCGCCGATGCTGTGGTCACCTCGATGGGTGATCTCGCCGAGATTTTGGCGCCGAGGCCTAAATAGCGTCGCGCTTAGGACTGCCGGAGGTCTCTCACCGAGGTGCACATCGGTGCTACGGCAGATCTCGAACCCGGAGCGGTCCGCGACCGGTCGAGTCCGCAAATGGGCAGAGATCGTCGTCCTGGCGAAACTTGGCGAGAGCCGGCACGCACCGTGCTGTATCCCAACTTTGGGTGAACGGAGGCAGTCGACGGAACGGGTCGGTCTGGCCAGCAGCCGGTGACAACCCCGAGTAGGCCACAACCTGCCCCGCTCTGGATCGCAGTTCGACGGTCGATATAGGCCAACAGATCCACTCGCACCCGACGGGTCAGAAGGTCGACGAGGTGCCTCTAGTGTGGCCCGTTAAGCGTCGCTCAGACGCTGGGCGCCCCCGCTGACTTACTGGCGAGCCGAGGGCAAATGGTGGACGCGTTCATCCGAATGGATGGCTTCCTGACGTCGCGAGTTGCGGGAACCTTGTACACCAGCAGTGACGGTGGGCGAGGGATTGGTGACTGTGGTGGATCTTGGGGTGTTGGCTCAGGACCTGGTGCCGTACGTGTCAGCGGCGGCCGCCGCTTACGGTGGCGCACTGGTGGACAAGGTGACTGAGGTTGCCGGTGATGCCGGCGCGGACGCCACTGTGGGGCTGGGTCGGCGGTTGCTGCGCCGGTTGTTCGCTTCGGAGCGGGGTGAGCAGGTGCGGGTGGCGGCGGTGGAGGTCGGTCAGCAGCCGGGTGATGAGGCGTCGGTGGCGGTGTTGCGGGCGCAGTTGTTGAAGGCGTTGTCGCAGGAGCCGCAGTTGGCGCAGGACGTGTCGCAGCTGTTGGCTCAGGCGAAGGTGGGCGGCGAGCGGTACACGGTGACGGTCTCCGGTGGTCAGGGCGTGCAGGTCGGCTCGGGAAATAGCCAGACGAATAACTTTTCGTCGGTGCCGCCGGCGTGAGCACCGGGCATGCCGACCCGTCTGAACCTGTTGGGTATGACGCCCGGATCAGCGGGGGCCAGGTGCAGGTCGGCTCGGGCAACACCCAGAACAACATCGGGGTGGACGCGGGTCGCTTGCCGCCGCCTCAGCGGGTCGGAGAGGGCACGACGATCCACAATCTGCCGCGGCCCTCGGCGGTGTTCGTCGGCCGTGACCTGAGCGTGTTAGCTGATCAGCTCGACGGTGATGACGCCGGTGTGGTGGTGGGCCAGGCAGCCGTGCACGGGCTGGGTGGCATCGGCAAGAGTGAGCTGGTCAACCATTACGCGCGCCGGTACCTGTCGCGGTATTCGCTGGTGTGGTGGATTACCGCGGACGGCGCCGCGAATCTGCAGCTGGGGTTGGCGGCGTTGACCCGACGGCTGCATCCGGTCGGCACCTTGGCCGATGCGCAGGCGTGGGCGATCGGCTGGCTGCAAGCGCACACCGGCTGGCTTCTGGTGCTGGACAACGTCGAGGACGTCAACGACGTCGCCGATCTGCTGGGAGTGGTCGGCGGGCGTGGGCAAGTGGTGGTAACCACCCGCCGCGATCTGGGCGCCGCCCGGTGGGCGATGTCAGGATTGACGCCGTTTCGGCTGGGGGTGCTCAGCCGGCGCGCCGCGGTCGATCTACTGACAGGGCTGACCGGTCACGACGACGCCGAAGCGGCGGGTCGGCTCGCCGCAGAGCTTGGTGATCTGCCGCTGGCGTTGGAGCAGGCCGCCGCCTACATTGCTCAACACGATCGGATGGGGTTCGACGACTACCGCCAGCTGTTG
This sequence comes from Actinoplanes sp. NPDC051411, assembly GCF_040682075.1. Taxonomy (NCBI): domain Bacteria; kingdom Bacillati; phylum Actinomycetota; class Actinomycetes; order Micromonosporales; family Micromonosporaceae; genus Actinoplanes; species Actinoplanes sp. NPDC051411. The sequence continues at coordinate 210,298 of NZ_JBFBAD010000002.1, forward strand.
GACGATCAGTTCGACCGGGTAGCGAGCAACGCCGGGCACGGTGGGAAAGCTGGCCGCAGTATCGCAGCGGTGTGGACGGTTACCATGACCGCGATTGCGCGCCTCAACCCATTGGCGGCTCAGGTACTGGACGTGCTCGCCTGGCTGGCTCCCGAGGGCTTGCCCGACGACGTTCTCGCACCACTGGGCGGCAATCCGGCTGACATTGACGACGCTCTGGCGATGCTGGTGTCCTACAGCATCATCAGCCGGGAGGCCGGGCTCATAGGTATGCATCGTCTCGTCCAAGCCGTCACCCGTAATACCCAGGTCGCAGCTGACACAGCCGTCTCCGTGCGGGAACGAGCGGTCGACTTGCTCGCCGCCGCGATACCCGACGATCCGATCAACAACGTGCAGGGATGGCCTCGATGGAACGCCCTGCTGCCACACATCGACACCCTAGCCGGCAACGTCTCGGCCGATCACGAATTGGTTGACTTGCTGTTGATCGGCGACCGCGCGGCCACCTACCGACAGTTCCAAGGCCAGATCGATATAGCGATCGTCCAGTTTCAGGCGGTGCTGGCCGACTTACGGCGGGTGCTTGGTGAGGGTCACCCGTACACGCTGATCTCGCGCAACAACCTCGCCCTCGCCTATCGGGTAGCGGGCCGCACCGTGGAGGCGATCGCCGAGCTTGAGGCGGTGCTGGCCAGCTTACGGCGGGTGCTGGGCGAGGGTCATCCGTCCACGCTGACCGCGCGCAGCAACCTCGCGAGCGGCTACCAGGATGCGGGCCGCACCGTGGAGGCGGTCGCCGAGTTCGAGGCGGTGCTGGCCGATCAGCGGCGGGTGCTGGGCGAGGATCACCCGGACACGCTGATCTCGCGCAGCAACCTCGCCCTCGCCTACCGGGCGGCGGGCCGCACCGTGGAGGCGATCGCCGAGCTTGAGGCGGTGCTGGCCGACTTACGGCGGGTGCTGGGCGAGGGTCATCCGTCCACGCTGACCGCGCGCAGCAACCTCGCGAGCGGCTACCAGGATGCGGGCCGCACCGCGGAGGCCATCGCCGAGTTCGAAGCCTTGCTGGGCGATCGACGGCGGGTGCTGGGCGAGGATCACCCAGACACGCCGACCACGCGCAGCAACCTCGCCGGTGCCTACCAGGTGGCGGGCCGCACCGCGGAGGCGGTTGCCGGGTTCGAGGCGGTGCTGGGCGATCGGCGGCGGGTGCTGGGCGAGGATCACCCGGACACGCTGATCTCGCGCAGCAACCTCGCCGGTGCCTACCAGGTGGCGGGCCGCACCGCGGAGGCGGTTGCCGGGTTCGAGGCGGTGCTGGGCGATCGGCGGCGGGTG
>NZ_JBFBAD010000002.1:211738-214949 GCF_040682075.1 Actinoplanes sp. NPDC051411
CTGGGCGAGGATCACCCGGACACGCTGATCTCGCGCAGCAACCTCGCCCTCATCTATCAGGTGGCGGGCCGCACCGCGGAGGCGGTCGCCGAGTTCGAGGCGGTGCTGGCCGATCAGCAGCGGGTGCTGGGCGAGGATCACCCGGACACGCTGATCTCGCGCAGCAACCTCACCGGTGCCTACCAGGATGCGGGCCATACCGCCGATCCTGGTGAGGCGTAGCCATGACGTTAACAGCGGCGTGAGTTGCTCACGGATTGCTCACACCCGCGTTGACAACGGGTGGCTCTAGATAGCAACCACGACAAGGCCGATGCCCCGTGACCTGTGGCGGGGCGCGTCGCCGGTCAACGGTCCGTACGGGCCGACAAGCACACTCGCGGCCTGAAATCGGTAGGTCGGCGGTTCGGCCCCGCCCCTGGCTACGAGACTGGGGCTGGCCCCGCCCGCGGAGAGCGCGGGCCGGGCCAGCCTCGTTTTATTTTGCGCGACTTCGTCGCGCTTGGCGGGGGCTTCGCCACCCGCACCCCCGCTGCCGGGGTTGTCCTCGCTGCATGGTTGCGGGGAAGGTGCAGGGGCCCCGCGCTCGCTGCTGGGCACCCGCCTTCGGTGCCGGGCCGCCCTCGTTGCCGGGCCTCGCCCTCGTTGCCGCCTTGCCTTCGCGGCCGGGCCTTGCCTTTGCGGGCGGGGCTCGCCTTTGCTGCTCGACATCCGCGCTCGGTGCCGTCTTGCCTTTACTGCCCGGGCGCCGCACTCGATGCGCATCCTTCTGCTGGGCTCGCTCCTGCCTGGTTGCGGCGGAGATGCGGAGAGCGTGCCGGCTCTGACGAGCCGTCGCCCCGCTGCGCATTTCTTTGGTCGGGCTGGTCTCTGCTGCAGCGTTGCGGGAGGGGGCAGGGAGCTCGCCCGCTGGGTCGGGCTCACCTGGCTCCGCGCCCTTCTGCTGGCTCGCTCCTGCTACATGAGTTGCGGAAGCGGACGGCGCTTCCGGCCATGGGCTCGGCCCGTCCCATTGCCGGCCGTGGCCCGACTGCGCATCCCCTTGCTGCGCTCGGCCTGCTGTGTGGTTGCGGCGGGGTGGGGACAGCGCGCTGTGGGCTCGCCTTTGCTGCGTGCGTCCTGCCGGGTCGCCGGCGAGGGCGGGGAGTGCGCAAAGGCGCGGGGCTGATGGCTGCGGCCGGTTGTGGGGGCGGTCGTTGCGGAGGAATCTTGGCGGGAGTCGAGTTTTGGAGTGGCTTCTTTGTGGGTGGGGCGGTAGTGGCCGCTCGGGCTGGCCCTGCACCGGACCCGAAGGCGGGCCTTATCGGGTCTGGGTCGGGCCATCCAATGAGCCGGCTTCCGCGGGACGGGCTGGCCGTAAGGGAGCTGTAAGCGGATGGGGAGGGGGGATTCAGGCAGGGGCCGGAGGATAGGGCGATGTTCACGCTTGTGCTCGTCGGTTTTGTCGGGGGGATCGTTACCGGCATCTCGCCGTGTGTGCTGCCGGTTCTGCCGGTGGTGTTTCTTTCCTCGGGTGCTACCGGCGGACGTGACGGCAGTGGCCGGCGGCCGCTGCTGGTCGTTCTGGGGCTGACGCTCAGTTTCAGCGTGTTCACGGTGCTCGGGTCGCTGGTTTTGCGGGCCCTGCCGGTGCCGCAGGACATCATTCGCTGGGGCGGCATCCTTATTTTGGTGCTGCTCGGCGTGGGCATGATTGTGCCGCGGGTCGAGCAATGGCTGGAGCGGCCGTTTCAGCGGCTGTCGCCGAAGGCGCCGGAGAAGGACCGCGGCGGGTTTCTGCTCGGGCTCGCTCTCGGCGCCGTCTACGTGCCGTGCGCCGGGCCGGTTCTGGCGGCGATCGCGGTGGCCGGGGCGACCGGGAAGTTCGGGCCGTCGACGCTGGCGCTGACGTTGGCGTTCGCGGTGGGGACGGGGTTGCCTCTGCTTGTGTTCGCGCTGGCCGGGTGGCGGATCGCCGACCGGATCAAGGCGTTTCGGACGCGGCAGCGGGGCATCCGGATCGCGGCCGGCGTCGTGGTGGTCGGGCTGGCCGTCGCGTTGACGTTCAACGTTACCGACGCGGTGCAGCGGGCGATCCCGGACTACACGAACGCGCTCAGCGACAAGGTCAACGAGGCCGGCGCGGTGGCGAAGGCGCTGGGCACCGGCGGGGCGACCGGCGCGCTGGGCGAGTGTCAGTCCGATGCCGAGAACGGGCTGGCGCCGCAGCTCGAGGACTGTGGGCCGGCGCCGCAGCTGACCGGGCTCAACGGGTGGCTGAACACGCCCGGAGACGCGGCCCCGCAGTTGACCGGCAAGGTTGTGCTGGTCGACTTCTGGGCGTACTCGTGCATCAACTGTCAGCGGGCCATCCCGCACGTCACGGCCTGGAGCAAGGCGTACGAAAAAGCGGGGCTGGAGGTTGTCGGCGTGCATACGCCGGAGTACGCCTTCGAACACGTCCCGGCCAACGTCGCCGCCGGCGCCCAGCGGCTCGGCATCACCTACCCGGTCGCGCTGGACAACGACTACGAGACGTGGGATGCGTTCCACAACGAGTCGTGGCCGGCCGACTACCTGATCGACGCCACCGGGAAGATCCGATGGGTCGGTGTCGGTGAGGGTATGTATCCGCAGACCGAGATGCTGATTCGGCGGCTGCTGACCAGCGCACACCCGGACGTGACGCTGCCCGGCGCGACCGACGTACCCGATCTGACGCCGACCTCACCGTTCCAGACCCCGGAAACCTATCTGGGAGCGGGCCGTGCGCAGAGCTACCAGGGCGATGCGCCGCTGCAGCCGGGCACGGCCACGTTCAGCGCGCCCGCCAAGCTGTCCGAGAACGCGTTCGCACTCGGCGGCACCTGGGCGGTCACCGCTGAGTCGATCACGGCCAAGAAGAATGCGGTGATCACGCTCAACTACACCGCCGCCGACGTCTATCTCGACGTGGGCGGCACCGGCACGGTCACGGTCACAGACAAGGGCCAGACCCGCACCTACCAGGTCAGCGGCGCCCCGAACATCTACACCGTCGTGCATACCAAGGCGCTCGACTCGGGCATCCTCAAAGCGAGCCTCTCGCCTGGCCTCAGCGCCTATTCCTTCACGTTCGGCTGAGCGGGCGGCGCCAAAGAGAGACGGGCGCCAGAGAGAGACGGGCGCCAGAGAGAGACGGGCGCCAGAGAGAGACGGGCGCCAGAGAGAGACGGGCGCCAGAGAGAGACGG
>NZ_JBFBAD010000002.1:215049-217683 GCF_040682075.1 Actinoplanes sp. NPDC051411
AGAGAGACGGGCGCCAGAGAGAGACGGGCGCCAGAGAGAGACGGGCGCCAGAGAGAGACGGGCGCCAGAGAGAGACGGGCGCCAGAGAGAGACGGTTGCGAGAACGGCGGACACCAGCCCTGCCCACCATCGCGTTCCCGCAACCGACTCCGTTTCCTCTTCCGCGAGGGTTCAGAATCGGTTCCCGCTCGACCGGGCTGAGCTTTTCCGGGAACGGGAATGATTAGCTGTGATCATGAGCGAGATCGAAGAGGTCGACGTGATCGTCCTCGGCATGGGCGTGGGTGGTGAGGAGGTCGCCGGCCGCCTGGCCGCGGCCGGCCTGAACGTCATCGGCATCGACAACACGCTGGTCGGCGGCGAGTGCCCGTACTGGGGCTGCATCCCGACCAAGATCATGGTCCGGGCGGCCGGTGCGCTCGAGGAGGCGCGGCGGATTCCGGGCCTGGCCGGGGCGTCGACCGTCACGCCCGACTGGTCGCCGGTCGCCCGGCGCATCCGCGACGAGGCCACCGACAACTGGAACGACAAGGTCGCGGTCGACCGGTTCGAGGCCAAGGGCGGAAGGTTCGTGCGGGGCACCGGCGAGATCGTCGGCGCCGGCTCGGTGCGGGTCGGCCAGCAGACGTACGCGGCGACGCGCGCCCTGGTCATCGCCACCGGCACCCGGGCCGTGGTGCCTTCCGTCGAAGGTCTCGCCGGCACGCCGTACTGGACGAACCGTGAGGCGGTCGAAGCCGCCGCCCTCCCGAAGTCCCTCCTGGTGCTCGGCGGGGGAGCGATCGGCTGCGAGTTCGCCCAGGTCTTCGCCCGTTTCGGCGTGTCCGTGACGATCATCGAGGGCAGTGGACGGGTGCTCGCGATGGAGGAGCCGGAGTCGTCCGAGGTCGCCGCGCGAGCGCTGCGGGCCGACGGCGTACGGATTCTGGGCGGCGTCCGAGCCGCCCAGGTCTCCCACGACGGGGCCGAATTCAGCGTGCGCCTTTCCGACGGATCGCAGGTGACCGGGGAGAAGCTCCTGGTCGCGACCGGCCGGGCGGCCAAGCTCGAGGGCGCGGAACAGTTGGGACTGGACCCGGCCGCGCGCTTCATCAAGACCGACGAACGAATGCGCGTGGCCGACAAAGTCTGGGCGGTCGGCGACGTCACCGGCAACGGGGTCTTCACGCACATGGCGTTCTATGAGGCCGACATCGCGGTCCGCGACATCCTCGGCCAGGGCGGACCCGGCGCCGACTATCGGGCCAAGCCGCGGGTCACGTTCATCGACCCGGAGATCGGCGCGGTCGGCATGACCGAGAAGCAGGCGCGCGACGCGGGCATCGACGTGCGGGTCAGCCACCTTCCGCTGAGCTCGACGACCCGCGGCTGGATCCACGGCCCGGGTGGCGACGGCTTCATCAAGTTGATCGCCGACACGCAACGCGGGGTGCTGGTCGGCGCTACCACCGCCGGCCCGGCCGGCGGCGAGATGATCGGCGCGATGTCGGTCGCCGTGCACGCCGCCGTCCCGATCGAGACGTTGCGCAGCACGATCTGGGCCTACCCGACGTTCCACCGGGGCTTCGGCCAGGCACTCAGCGAGCTCTAGACAGGCATCGCGGCGACTACGACCGTCCCGGACGGCCCGGATTGGATCCGCACGTCGGCCAGCCGGCGCGCGATCCACAGTCCTCGGCCGCCCGGGCGCCGCGCCTCTGGTTCCTGTACGAGAGCCGGCATCCCGGGACCGGAGTCGCTCACTCGGCAGACGATTCGCCCGCTTTCGCGCCACACCCGCAGACGCCCGAATCCGCCACCGTGCCGGACCACATTGGTGGCCAGCTCGTGCGCCACGAGCACGACGTCATCGCGTACCCGGGCCGCGCCGAGCCGGTTCATCCAGGCCGCGACCTTCGTGCGCAGCCCTTCGAGACCGGCCAGCGAGATCGTCATCTCGAGAACCCGCCGGCCTTCCGGGCCTCCGGCCGCCTTCGGCGGACCGCTCGGCCTCCGCGGTGGTTCCGCCAGGTGACTCCGCTTGCGCCTCTTCCCGTACGGGGTTTTCGTGCGCCGTGGGAAATCGGCCTGCTCGTGGCCAGGCATCCGGCTCTCGCTCCCAGCCATGATTGCCGCTCCCCTCGGTCGTCCTGAACTCTGTGTACCCGGGTGGGTGAGCCGTCATGCCCGATCGAGCCCGATTTGGTTCGCGGCTGCGGAGAGTAGTCGTAGATGGCCGGCAGGTAACGGCCGATCTTTAGCGTTTTCCTGCGCTGACCTGCGGAGACGCGTGACACTGGTACCCGATTTGGAGCCCGGGGAACGAGCCTGTAATGTTTTCCGAGCCAGCAGGGAAACGGGCGAGCGAGCGGAGAGATCCGCAGCGGCCGTCCTGCCAAATCCTTCGAACTTCGGAACGCAGCACTGCTGCGCGCCTGGCTCGGGGGATGACTGGGGCAGAGTGGTACTAACCGGGAGATACCGGTTGACAGAGCCACAAAGACCTAGTAAAGTTGAACGAGTGCCCCGGGGGCCGGATCGCCGAGAAGGCGACCAGATCTTCGGTGTGTGGTTGTTCTTTGAGAACTCAACAGGGTGCTTGATAAAGCCAGTGCCAATTAGTTTTATCCCTGGCCGGTTTGATCCGGCTTGGAT